>CAZGNQ010000016.1:0-15872 GCA_964527285.1 uncultured Hyphomicrobiales bacterium
GCACCTCATCTGCTCAGGGTCCGCAGGTGGTGTTGAAAACCGCTGGCGTCCGGCGACAATGCTGTCGCGCCCCGCGCGTCGTCCACGCAGCGTGCGCGTGACCATGTGACGGCAGCCTCCATGATTTCGGCACTGCGGGCGGCGCCGTTCAGGTCGATGGCCACGTCCATTGCGGGTTTGCTGCGATCATGCGCCAACGCTTGCGCTGCACCGTTGCCGGGGCACTCATCCTCGCGCAGCGCAAGGCCGCCGATTGCCGTGGCGAGGGCGGCCGGCGTCAGGTCGGCCTCACGGACGACCCGCAAGCGCGGCCATGACGGCGCAAAGCGGCGGGCCCGGAATAACTGCTCGGTCTCGCCGCCGCGCTCAAACGGCACGACCACGGCGGGCACCCTGGCAGCCAGCAGGTCCATCATGGTGTTGTAGCCGGCCTGCGAAATGGAGAGCGCCGCTGTGGTCAGCAGTTGCGCATAATCAGCACGCGCTGTCTCCAGGTGCACTGAGCCGTGCGGGCCATGGCCTGCCTTGCGCGTCTCGGCATCGATCGCGGCCACTGTACCAGCGAGGTGGCGGCGCGCTGCATCGGGCAGATTGGGGCCGGTCAGGACGATCCAGGGATGGGCGGCAAGAAGCCCGCCGCGCCGCGCCTCAAGCGCCACGCGCAGCAGATCCTCCCCCACGGCGCCGCCACCGGCCGCGACCACAACCGGGCGGCGCTTGCCCCTGCCATGCTGGGCCGAAGCGACATCCGGCTGTGCCACGACATACCCTGTGTAATGCAGCAGATCGGCAATCTCGCCAGCGCGTGCGAAGGTTTCACCGAATGCAATGACGCTCGGGTCGCCGTGGACGAGAACGCCGGAGAAATGGTCTTTTAGGGTCTGAACGATCCAGGGACCGCGATCCTTTGCCAGCAATTGCGCGGCGGGCGTCTTCGATCGGCGCGCCGGTGCAGGGTTGGGCAGAGCGTCCGGCCCATCGTCCAGCGCCGTGTCGGGCGCTTGCGGTGGAGTGGCCGGTTTGGCGACCAGCACGTCACGGACGGAGGAAAACACTGGCACGTGGCGCGGCAGCCGCTCAAACAGCGGCAGCAACTCGAAGCGAAATTTTCTCCGACCAAACGGGAAATGCTCCACCAGCATCACATCGGGAGCGATCGTCGTTGCCAGTTCGATCAGTTGATCCCGGCGCATCGCCTCAAACGCGGCGTCCACCGGCGCCCCATCCGCGTCCACCAGGCGCGAAAAATCCCCATCCGGTGCGTGAACGGCGGGAAGCTCATGCACGCGCGACGGCGAAAAATCGACAATGTCGGGCAGTTGGCCACCTGCGATCACGTGCACGTCGAGGCCACGTTGCGCCATCGCGTCGGCCATGACGGCGGCGCGCTTGGCGTGACCGATACCAAGCAGGTGCTGCACGTAGAACGCGACACGTCCCGTCATTGGGTGGCCTCCGTAGAGGCGCCGACCTGGGGGGCGCGTGTCCTGTCCAGCAAGGCGCTGAGCAGTGGGCCACCGGCCGCCTCAAGGGTGTGCGCGCGCTTGGCCCGCCTGCGCCCCGCTGCCCCCATCGCCGTGCAGCGCGCCGGATCGGTGATCAGTGCGGCAAGGCATTGGGCAAACGCCGCCGCGTCGCCGGGCGGGGCGAGCAGCCCGGTTTCTGTGTCCGTGATGATTGTGTCGACGGCGCCGTACCGCCCGGCAACCACGGCGCAGCCAGCGGCCTGGGCTTCGAGAAGCGCCATGCCAATCGCCTCGTTGACGGCAGGCCAGGCCACGATGTCATGGCCCGCCAGCTCAGTTGCGATCCGCGCGGTGTCGCATGCGCCGGCCCAGGTGATCCTTTGGCCGAGACCGGTCTCAAGCATCGCGGCCTCCACCTGGGGGCGCGCGGGGCCATCCCCGATCACAGTGAGTGTCCAGTCCAGATCCGCCAGTCGGCCCAGTGCATCGGCCAGCATGCGAAAGGAGCTTAATTTATCTCCAGCCCGCATCATGGCGACTGTGGCGATGCGGACGGGTTTTCCATCCCCACGATCCATGCGCTGCACGCTTAGGAAGGGCGCCAGATCAGCGAATGGGGGGATCTGGAGTTGGCGGCTCTCAGCCCGCGCATGGCGTGTGACGACGGCGTTGTCGCGGCGGTTCAGCGAGAAAATAACATCCGCGGCCCGTACCGCTGCAATCGTCTGGCGATAGCCTTCGCCCCATGGTCCATCGGCCTGTTTGGGAGACACTGCAGCCTCCATGACCGCGTAGGGAATGCCGAGCCCGGCTGTAACCGGCGGTCCGATCCAGTCCGGCGCCTTGTGGTAGACATGATAGGTCAGCCACGCGTCGGGGCGGCGTGGCGCGACCCGGTACCGACGCATCAGACGTTTGGCGAGCACGCCGCCGCGCGTGCGGATGTCCGCCTGACGTTGCGCGCAGCCCAGGCCCTCATAGGCGCGCAAACGGCTTGCAATCACCACATCCGCACCGGCGCAGCGCAACGCCGCAATGGTGTGGCGCGCAATCTGGCGGTCGCCCGATGGCACCGGCCAGTCAGGCGGCTTCAAGGGCGCGTAGAACGCGATCCTGGGGCGCGGCTGGCTCATTCGGCCGCCTGCGCGACAGGCGCTGCGGCAGGTGCATCGTCGGTGCCACGCGGCGCGCCATCGGCCTCGCCACAATGACGCGGATCACGGGCGTTGCTCGACGTCATGATTGCAGACAGTCCAGGCGCCCCATCGAACAGGCTCAACAACTGGCGAACGCCCTCGGTGTGCGCGAAACGTAAACGCACCCGGTCCCGTCCGGCTTGCGAGAGGCTCTGGCGCAATGCGGGGGCGCGCGCCAGTGCCTCGATGGCCTCGGCCAATGCGGCAGGGGCCTCAGGCGGCACGAGCAGGCCCGTCTCCCGGTCGGTGATCAGTTCTGGAATGGCAGAGACCGTCGTTGAGATGCAGGCCAGCCCCTGCGACTGTGCTTCCATCAGGACATTTGGAAGGCCGTCGCGGTCTCCATCGTCGGCAATGCGGCTTGCCAGGATAAAAATGTCATGCGTGCGGTAGGCGGCCAGCACAGCGCCTTGCGGTTGCGCGCCGAGCCACGTGATCCGCCCGCCAAGCCCAAGCTCTGCCGCCCGCGCCGCCATGGCCGATTTGAGTTCCCCGCCACCGATATGCGTCAGGCGCCAGTCGATATCTGCGGGCAGGCGCGCCAGGGCGGTGAGAAGGTCACCATAACCTTTTTTCTCCACCAGGCGACCGACGGAGAGCAGGCGTACACTGGAATGAACGGGCTCACTGGCACGCTCGGGCTCTGTCGCACGCTCGGGCTCTATCGCACGCTCGGACTGGGGGCCGTTGCGGACGCCCGAGGCATTGCAGCACGCCACCGCGTCGAGACGCGCCACGTCGATTCCGTGATAGACGAGATTGATCTTGTCGGCGTGCGCTTGGCTCAGCGCGCGCAGGTGCGCCACGTTCGCGCGCGTGCAGGTGGCGAGCCACGCCATGTCATCCAGCTTTTCCCGCAGGTCCCAATCCGGCGAGGTGTAAATGTCCTTGGCGTGCGCTGAGCAACTCCAGCCGTTCCCGGTCAGCGCGCTGGCGTAGCGCACAACGGCGGCTGGCGTGTGGAGAAAATGAACATAGAACCACGCGGCATCGTGCCCATGTTCGCGCACCAGGACGAAGGCTTGCCCCAGCCTGCGGACGCGGTTGACAGTGAAGTCACGCCGCAGGTCGGCCCAGAACATGCGCAGCGTGCGCCAGAACCCTCGCTCGTTTCCGGCGCAATGGAGCGCGGCCCGCAGCACCCGCAGCGGCTCGTTGTGCAGGTACTCGGGAAGATAAAAAACGGGCGCCGTGATTTCGCGATGGATCGGGTGAATATCCCGATCGTGGGGGTGGCGAAGGGCCACAATCCGCAAGTCGATGCCCGCTTCCTGCAGGGCGTGCAACTCCTGCGCTATGAACGTCTCCGACAGTCGGGGATAGCCCTTCATGACAACGACCAACGGCGGACGAGCATTGGCGCTTCCCGGTCGTTGAAGCGTGCCGACAGCGTCCCTGAGGCGGTCAATTGCGGCGCTTGCATTGCCGCCAGTTTGGCCGCGGAACGTGCTTTTGTTTTCCCCTGGGGCCTGCCGCGGTGCGTCGGCGCTCCGCTGCCCGGCCAGCAACGCATCATCAGGCATCACGGACCCGCCGTGCCGGTGATCAGGCGCAGCCAGTGTTGGCCGCCGACCGGCGTGCCTTCACGAGCCACCGGCATCCAATCGTCGACGATCCGACAGATTGCATCGAAGCCGCCCATCAGCCCGTCAATGTTGCGTTGCGACGGGCGCATCTGGCGCGGCAGGCCGGAGATGGCCCGCGCCATGATGCCGGCGTCGGACATGTCCTGGTCGCTCAGCATGCGCAGCAGTCCCATGTCCTGCATTTTTTCCGCCCTGATGGTCTGCTCAAGGCGCGGTACGGACCGCGGAACGATCACGCTCGGACGGTCGAATGACAAGATCTCGCAGACGGTGTTGTAGCCGCCCATCGAGATCACGCCCTGCGAGCGGGCCATGATCTCTTCGGGATTGGGCACGAAGTCGGTCGCCACAACCTGAGGGAGGTTTTCGATGCGGTTGTAGAACTCGAGCTGGCGCGTGCGATCGAGGAACGGACCGAAAATAATCACAGCGCGCTGGTCAAGCTGGGGGTGCTGCTCATAGGCGCGAAGCACCCAATCAACCAGGGCCTCGCCGTCGCCGCCGCCTCCGGTCATCACCAGAACGAAGGGCTCAGCCACCTCTTTGCCATCGACGACCACCGGCGCAGTGCTGTGGCGGACAGAGCGTTTCAGGTAGCCAGTGTAGTGCATTTTGCGGCGGACGTTGGCCGGCACGTCCAGGCCATCCAACGGGTCGCAGACACGCTCATGACCGTAAACCCAGATGTCGTCATAGAAGCTCTGAACCGCCTGTATGGCGCCCTTGCGCACCCACTCCTCGCGCACCGTATCGGGATCATCCAGGATATCGCGCAATCCGAGCACCAAACGCGTGCCGCGCGTGCGGCACATGGCCAGCGTGTTTTCCACCTCGCCGCGCAAACCCAGCGGCTCCTTGTCCACGAGGAAAATATGTGGGCTGAATGTTTCAGCGGCAGAGCGGATGATATTGCGGCGAATGTCGATCGCGTCTTCAATGGAAATATCGAGGCCGTGCGAAACATAGCCTCCATCCTTCAGCTTCATCACGCCGGGGAACTTCACAAAGTCGACGCGCGAGCGAAAGCCGTAACTCCCGATGAGCGGCGAGCCCGACAAAATGAGGACAGAGATGTCCTCACGGTGATCGACCAGCGCGTGGGCAATGGCTCGCGCTCGGCGCAGGTGCCCGAGGCCGAACGTATCGTGGGAATAAATCAGAAGGCGGATCGGTTCACGCGACACCATCAGGCCCCCGCTGCGGTCTTGTCGGCGGACGTACGCAAAACACTAAAGGCAAAATGCAGCTTTCGCAGCGACGCACCAGCCCCTCATGGTTATGAAATCGATAGCACATGTCGCAGGTTTGCGCTGCACCAAAATCAACGGCAATCGTCCGTGCGTGCGGAAAGAAACCCCGAATTTGCGGCAAATTGAGCGGGTGAAAGAATCTTTAAATTCGGGAGGCTTGAATGGTCCGGTGCGTGCGGCGCGGTTGCTGCGAACCATATAACGGCCGCGCGAACCCGGTCATGTTGACATTTTCGTGTTTTCACGCGCGCAGCGTTCCGCGCCGGTCCGCCACTGCGTCCTTCGCTCCGGCGAACGTGCCCGACGCTGTTCCTAGACTGCGGATCGCGGAGGGAGGATGGCCACGGTGCGACGCCGAGAGCATGCTTGCGCTGTTCACAGGCTAAAAGGCGCATCGCTCCAGCCGGTATTGCGTCCGGTGCGCAAATAAATGATGGCGGTCAGCACCAGCGGCCGCCTGGCGTTTTCCGAGTTTGGCCTGCGTTTGCCAGAACGAGCCGAATGATTTGGTGTTTGCGACGGGTGGTGCTTCGCTGGCCGCCTGCTCGCTGCACCGTCAGCGAGCAGCTTCGCCTCGTGTAGCGTGCCTGACGTTGGGTTCCCATCCGCTGCCAGTTGCGAAACCGAATGTCAGAACCGGAACACGAGCGCCATCAATTCGTCTTGTGCGTCGATCTTTGAATGACCGTTGCTGCCTGCTCGTCTAAACCGGCCAGACAGCTCGGACAAACACCTCGGCGCGTGCGCCGACACTTTTGCTTGGCCGGTCGTGCGTCCCACGGAGTGAGGCCGCGCCACGCGCCTGATACTGACAGGGATTGCAAATGAGAGACGGGACGCCGTCATCAACTTCCCGCGCCTCGCTCAGCAACCGCATCGCCGATGTCCGTAGTGCCGAACCTGGCCCGGGCGTGGGTCGGGAGGACGGCCTGGATGATGCGGGGACGGCGTTTTTCCTGCGCGACAGCGGTATCCAGTTCGTCGACCTGTCGTTGAACCTGAGCCTCGCGCGCCTCGTGGGCATGCGCTTCCTGGAGGAGGCGGCCCCAATCGATGCGGATGATGGCGGGCAGGGCATTGCCCGCGTTATCCACAGGGTGCGGCTTGAGGACGATGTGATCCAGCATCCCGCAGACGGCAGGCCGGTGCCGTGGTCGCAGACCTACGCGATCTCAGGCGAGGAGGCTGTCGCATGTTTCGCTGGCGCATGGCTGCCATTGCCGTTGTTGCGCGTCATCGAAGCTGACGAGCACGCACCCGAGGTATTCGATCATGGTCCGACCAACTGGGCCCGTGTCTTCATGGGGGTGCCCGGCGAGCGCGACACCATCCCCCTGACGCTGGCAATTGATACGGCGGTCCTGAGTGCCTTCAGCGGCGGGCGTGCCGTTCCTGAATTGGCGCCCTGCATCGATGACGTCGAGGAGGGCACTCGGTTTCGCCTCGCGCGCGACGCCGATGATGTGGCTGGGTTTGCGTCTGACGAGTGGGTGGAGCGTTGGACCCGGGCGCAGATCGACGCGGCTTTCAGGCGGGCCGGCTTCGATGCGGCTGAGGAGGCTGAGGCACGCCCGGGCGAACTGTGGCACATCGGCGCTTATCTGACCCTGCTTGAGGTGCTGGGCCAGGGGCTCAATCTGCCCGACGTCCGGCTGGTTTCGCGTGCGGTCGATCCGGCCCCGGTGCCGACGGACCTGACGATCGATCTCGGGCACTCACGCACCCACGCTGTGCTCATGCGGGCCGGATCTGCGCCGGCCGGATCAGCGCAGATGTTGGTGGAGCGCGGCGGTGTCCGCCCGCAAGGGCCGCACAGCGCCGATGCATCGACGGCCAGTGATGGGCACATCAATCCAGCGGTGTGGCCCGTGCGCCTGCGCAATGTGGTTCATCCGTTGCGGCCGCGGCCGGCGGTGTTCGACAGCGCCGTGGCCTTCACGAAGAACGACATGGGTGACAGCGCCGCATCGCGGATGAGCGGGCGCGCCCAGGCCTTTGATTGGCCGAGTTTGGTGGCGCTTGGGCCCCGCGCCGTTGCGCTCCAGTTGTCGTCCGGTCCGCAGTCTGTGCGTTGCGGGCTTTCGGCGCCGCTGCGCTATTTGTGGGACAAGAGCCCCGTCAGTGCCGACTGGCAGGCGGGTGTCGACGGTGGCGACCCGGCTGCGCCGCGGATGCGCACCGTGTCTGGCGCTTTGATGACACTGCTCACCAATTCAGGCGAGCTGGTGGGCGCGGATGCGGACGGCGCCGGCACACAGGCGCCGGCGGTGCGCCCTCGATTTTCGCGCTGCTCCATCACAACGTTGGTGCTGGCTGAAATCATCCTTCAGGCGATCGCACAGCTGACGCCACCAGGCGAGGCAACGCCGCTCAAAGAGGCAGACCGTTCACGCCCACCGAGCGAGCCCGCGCGGTCCCCAGCCGGGGGGCAGGACGGCGAGATTGCCGCCGGTATGGGCCTTGCTCGCCGCCTGGATGGAACGCCAGCGGTGCCTGGCCTGCGCAGCATTACAGTGCAGGTCGGGGCTGATTTGCTGCCTGATGAGCTCAGCCAGCTCATGGCGCGGGCGCGCGATGCGGTGGACCTCGTCTGGTCGGCTTTGCGCTGGGACGCACCGGACGTCGCGCCGTTCGACAAGCCTGCCATTCACTTTGGCCGCTCGAATGCCGACACCGGCCAGGACGCCTATTTCGCGGGTCTGCTGGATGGCCGCTACGGCGGCATGGTCCCCCAGTTCTTGCAGGGCCGGGGTCGGGTGAGGGCGGAATCAAGTTTCGCTCCGGCCGTTCGGCTCGGCGTCCTGCATGTGGGCGGCGGTGCCACCCAACTGCGCATCACGACGCACTGGTCCAACACGGGCGATGAGTTGCTGTCGCGGGAGGATTTTTCCGGCGGACTGCGATGGGGGGGCGATGACATCGTTGAGCGGATTGCACGCGAACTGATGGCGCCGCAGGTGTTCGATGCTGGGCTGTCCGATGAGGCTGCGCGCGCTGTTGCAGAGGATCCGTCCGAACCCGCCGCCGACGGGCGGGACACCGCGGCACCCGATCTGGTGCACCGGACACGATTGAGTTGGTATCTTGCCGTGGCGGCACTGCGCTGGGCGGCCTTTTCGGGCACGGTTTCCGGGCCGCTGACACGCACCGCGCGCATGGCGGACCTGCTGGATTTGCTCGCCGGTGCGCCGGGTGACACCTCGGGCGGACGTGCGGTTCTGCTTCCAGATGCGGTCCCGGCCCTGGCGCCATTGGAGGATGCCCGGATCGTTCTGGACCGGGCGGCAATCTCGGCCATCGTGTCGGCATCGTCGCGCCAAACCCTGCGTCCCGTACTCAATGCGCTTTATGAATTCGAGTGCGACGACATCGTCATGTCCGGCTGGATCAGCCGCCTGCCGGAACTGCGCGCAGCCGTCGTCGCGTCCATGGGCGCGCGGGCCGACCGGGTCCTCGAACTCGATGATATGGCCGGGCGTCTTTTCAGCTCGCGCTTCGTGAGCGATGGCGAACTGGCTGACCATGCTGGACTTCGCGAGGCGGCGCTGGCCATCGCCGGCCATCACACCGTGCAGCCGCTTGTGCCCGATGATGGCGCGGAGGAGGCCATCGCGGCTGCGCCCCTCTCGACGGGTGACAAGGAGGCAGCGGCGCGCGGCGGGCCAGAACGCGGACTGCGGGGACTATGGGGGCGCGCGTCCAGCCCCGCCGGCGCGCGCGGGCCACGCACCTCAGACGCCGAGGTGGCGTCCGAGGTGACGGTTGAGATCATGTCGCCACGCGGGACAGCACCCATGGCACCCAATGCGCTGACATCTTCCGGCGGTGCATCGGGCGCTTTCAGCAGCACGCCGCTGCCGTCCAGCGCAGACGGGCACGGGCTGTTTGCGATCTACCCGCGCAGGCCGATCCATCGGTGGGTGGAGCCAGGCTCAGGCGGCGACGCGGCAGCGCGCAAGCGCTCCGGCTTTTTCATGCGTCCGCCGGATGCGTTGGGCGGGCTCTCCAACACACGCCGCGAAAGCCTGGCCTTTGAGCTTGGCCAGGGCGCCGCAACGGCGCGCGCCACGCCCGTGCCGCCGGGCGCCAACCTCTCCGGTGATCCTGGCGGTGATGGCGGCTATCAGACGTGGTCCTTCCAGTGCGATCTGCCGGCGATGCTTGAGTTTGCCAGCGTGCTCTCCCACGAATGGCCGACGAGCCCAGCCTACCTGTTGCAGTTCCGGGCCCGCAGCAATCTGGGCGCCGTCCGCTTGCCGCTGACCATCACGATCCAGACGTCGCACCAGGCCGGCAGCGACGTTCAGTATCGCGTGACCGAGGCGCGTGACGCCAACGACGTGGCCATCCCTCCCGAGACGTTGGAACTGAGGCTGCAGACGCTGACAGACCGCCGGGGCTTCTGGCTTGATACGGGCGTTTGGCCCCCAGGGGTACATGCAGCGTCACACGCAGGGTCGGCATCTGCTGGGCCGGCGGCGGTCGCAGCGGCGACGCAATTGCAGCCCGGAGCCCCGCTGGGTTCCAGCCCTTGGTTTGGCAATGGGGGCGGCGGCAGTGGGGCGCCCGGTTCGGCTCAGGCATGGCGCTCAATGGGGACGGACACGCGCCAGCATGGCGATGATGCAACGGGGCCGGGCACCCTCACCGGCTTTGGCGGGCACAGCATGGGACCGGCGGAATGATTTCAAACGACACTGGTCCCGTCATTAGCCCCCATGCTGCGGTTCCCGCTGGCGAGCATCGCCATACGATCTCGGCATTCGTCCACGAGATGAACGCTGTGATCGACGCCAACGGCGCGACCTTGGCCGATCAGGCGCCGGTGCTGCGCGAAGAGCATGCCCTGCTTGAGCATGTTGGCACCACGCTGGAAGCGGCGCTGGATCGACCGGCCTGCGTGGGTCTTGTATCCCTTCAACAGGAGCGCAAGGCCGACCTCGGCTTGCGGCTCGCCGGTGGCATGCCGCCCGGCGGCACAGCGCGCATCGCGGGCGTCACCGTCAGTTATCCGGCCCAGGTGAGCTTTTGCACGCCCGACGACGCCACCAGCATGGTGCTGCGGCTCACCCGATCGGTCCGCGAAACGAAGCCGGACTTTCCTCTGGCCCTCGACGTGATGGGTGAGTTGGACCTCGTTGAAATCGTTGCTGGCATCGCCTTGGAGGAGGTGGACCTCGTCAGCGGCGGCGAGCGCATTGCCGCGCAGGTGCGCCTGGCGTGTGAAGCGGCGCTGCAGATCCGCGAGCCCTGGCAGGGGGGGACCATCTCGGCGGAAGACACGCTTGCCCTACGCGATCGGCTGTTGGCGCGCTTCCCGGACCACCCGCACCTCAAGCGGCTGGATGCATGCGGCTACTGGGAGAGCCTGCGTGCCGTCATCGCGCACCTGTCGGTGTTCGATCGCGCGGAGATACTGGCCCAGATCTGGGCCGGGCAGAAGCAGATCACGCTGCTTTACAACCAACTCAGCCAGGCGTTGGAGCGGCTCGATTTTGCCGCAGGTGTGCGCACCGGCATCGATGCGATCCTGAGCTTCGATGAACTTGAACGCCCGGTGGCGAGCCAGACGTCCATTCTGCGCGCCGGCCTCGTGTCGGAACTCATGCAGCGGGTCGAACAGCCGGTCATCGTCGTGACGCCGACGGGCAAGCAACTCTCGCTGGCCCGCCCTGTGTTGGCGGCACTGGGCCGCCAGATGCACGTTGAGGTGTTGTCGCAGGGCGATCCCATCGGGCTGGGTGCCGATGTGCTGGATTTTCCGCGGCTGCCGCTTTCCGGCGAGGTGGAGCGACCCCTGCGCCCGCGTCCGCTCGACGGTGCCTTCGCGGGCGGGCGGCTGGCCCTGCTGCTGAAGCGCTTTGCGCAGGAAAAGGCGGTGCACCTTTTGCGCAGGGCGACTGTGGCCCACGATGCCACGGCGCTTGTGGTGACGGCGCCGCTGTTGGCAGCGCGTGCGCCCGATGACCCGCGCGTGCTGACCGATTGGGTGCAGCGCATGCAGGGCGCAACGCCGGAGGAGCGCGATCTGGTGGAGCCCGGCATCTTCGTGGCGCTGTGCGGCGATTCAGAGCAGTGGGTGGAGCACGCGCTTCAGCGGACGGAAAGCGCGCCGGGCACACTGTTGGGCGATGGTGGTGCCACGCAGCCGGCTGCGACGGCGCCTGGCGCGCCGGCAATGGCCCGGACCGGTGATGCCGACAGCATTGCCAACGCGCTCGCCCACGCACTTCAATCGGTGTTTGCGTCTTCGCCGTCGGTTGCCGTGCGCTGGGGCGCATCGGCACCATTCCGCAACGTGGTGCTCTTCCGCACGGGCGATGCCGCCGGGCGCGGCCTGTTCGACAGGGGCGCTGGCGGCGCTGAACTGGGCCTCAATCTCAAACGCGCCAAGGACTGGCATGCTGCGGGCCATGCTTTCACGGCGGAAATGATCGCAACGCCCTTCTGCCCGGACCCGATGCTGCTGTGGAGCGAGGCGGGCAAGCCAAACGATGGCGGGGCAGGCTATCTCGCCCGTCTGCTGACGCCGATGATGCAGCGCCAAATCAAGGTCGCGCAGATCCAGCGCGAGTTCACCAGGATCGCAGCTCGGCTCGTACGCCGTCTCCAATATCACGTCCGGGTGCCAGCCGGTGAGGGTCTGGCTCCGGTCGCGCGTGAGCGTGAATTCGTGGCCACCGCGCAGCGTCTTCAGGGGCTTGTCGGCACCGGCTTGTTTGCCGACCTGCTGGATCAGCTCATGCTGGATCAGGATCAGCTCACACGGCTGTTGACCACCGTACATGCCCATCCGGCGGTTGTGTCAGGCCGGGCCTCTGGCCTCAACCGCGCGCGTCAGCCGGCTTCAACTGCGGCCGGCCTGACCGACCAGGGCGAAATCTTCGGCGGGCGCGGTTCACGCTCTGAAGCGGGCCGGCCGGCGAGCCGACGCACCATCGATCTTGATGTCGCCCAGCCGGACGGCGAAGCCGGTGCCATTGCGATCGATTTTGCAATCGCGGCGCTGCGGCTCTGGATCAAACGGTTGCGCACGCTGGCACTCCACCGCGGTGCGCAGGAGCGCTACAACCTGTCGGAACAGATGTTCATTAACCTCGTTGAAGAACTGATTGCCGGTGCGCTGCGGCGCGACCTGCGCACCACCATGGCAAACGCGATCCGTCCGATGATGGAGGCCGGCATCCATGACGCCGCGGCCGCGCCGGATGTTGCGTCGACGGTCATTTGCGATGCCGTCGGGCGCTATGTGATGTGGCTTGGCTACGAGGATGCCTGGACATCGGCCTACCCCGCGCGGCCCGGAACGGACAGCCAGGGCATCTTTGCGCCCCGTATGACCATCAAGGGCCAGTCCCCAGCGGTTAACGTCGCGACCCAAAATGCGACATTTACCCTGGACTGGATAACGGCTTTCAAGGCACTAAGCATTGAGAACTCCAAATCATTTCGGTCGCGGCAGATCAGGCGCTCGCAATTGCTCGCTCCCGAGCAGCGCTAGTCTGCGGTCACCGGAAGGGCGGACGAGACGTGTCGACATCTGGCGGTGCAGGTGGGCAGGATGGACTTCAAGGTTCGGGTCATCGACGATGACCAGCAGATTGATCCGGGATTTGCCTGGATTGTGATTTCCGGTCCCGGGCCCGTTCCCTTCAAGGGCACATTCCAGCTCGTGCCAGGCGATGAGCTCGCGCCCGGGGGCGAGGGCGGCCAGTGGCCCTCAGGATCGCTCAAGCCCTCGAAGGTTGAACGGCGCGATCGCCAGGTGCGCCTGCTGATCGGGCCGGAAATCGTGGGCCACGCGGCCCTCTTGCCGGGCACGCCGGTGCGTATCGTTCTGGATGAGACAGCCGTCAGTGCGGACGTGGTGTGGCCGGTCCTGACGCTGCCCATGCGCTCAAAACGCCAGCGGCTCGTTGGCACCTCGGCGCGCAAGGCGTCTGGGCCAAGGTCGGCCGCATCGGGTCGAGCCGGGCGCCGGCTGATTGCGCCGGGCTATGATGGTCGGTTCGACACGGATGGTGACGTTGTGGGCGCGCAGACGGGTGCGCGCGCGTCCGACCGGAACGACGCGGAGAGCGTCGTCGCAGCGGGCGTCACGCCTGCGATCGAGCCGCGCCCTGATCCTCTACCGGGAGAGCCCGCCGCACTGGTGGCTGGCAGCGCCGCGGCCGGGGCCGGCGCAGCGGCTCCCACCGACCGCTTGGCGCAGGCGCTGCAGAAGGCGAACGCAGGAGCGGCGGCAAGGTCGGCGCCTGGCGAGACTGGCACCAGCGCCCCGGTCGAGCCGCAACCTGACGCGCCGAGCCTCGATGACCAACTGGGCGCCGCTTCAAATCTGGCTGATCGGACGTCTGCAGCGCCAGCGAGCCGCATCGGTCGTGTGGTCGGCGCGGGCACCTCGGGCGATCTGACGGTCGTTGCCGATGAGACCGTGCCGGCATTCGTCGCGGCCGCTCAGACGGACGTGGGCGCAGCCGCGGGCATGGCTGCCAAACCGCGCGGTCAGGAGCGTCGCGGGAGCTACACGGCGGGGTTTGTTGTCCTCATTGGCCTCGTTGGTGCACTGCTCGGTGCCCTCGGCAACCTTGCTTATGTGGCCAGCTTCGGTGTGCCGGAGACGCTGCAACGCGCTACGGCCGGTAACGTCGGCTTTGCGTCGCCGCACGCATTCCTCATGCAAGGGGAGGGCGTTTCGCCCGCCGGTCAGCGCGCCCGTGTGCAGGACGTCTCGGCCATTCGCGAGCGTGCGGATGCGGTGGTCCGCATGAATGCCGAGGAAGGCGCTTTCTGGTTGCGGTGGGCGACGCTGACAGGCCTCAGGGACGATCAGCGTGGCCTCGCACGTGCAATGACCGACCTCGGCAATGCGCTGGCGCTCCAATCGCTGGACGGCACAACGCTCAAGCTGTCGCGCGCGTTTTGGGAGCTTGGCTGGGCAGGTGGCGACTGTGGGGCTCTGCGCAATCTCGCGACGGTGCACTACGGGGGCGCGAAGGGGGCTGAGCCGCTGGATGCGGCGGCGGCGCGCCCGTGGCTCAAGGGGCTGATCGCGTCGAACTGCCCGCAGGATGTGGCGCAGCTTGGAAACGCAGGTCCCGCCGCTCAGCTTTTCGGTAGTGAGTTGCCAGCAGCCTCAAAAGCACCTGGCGCCATGCTTGGCGGCCTCTATGCGGTGTTCTCATCACCACAGACAGTGCCAGCACAGGCATCCCTGCGGACCGCTTCGGCGCGGCCGTCGCAGGACCAGATTGCCGGCACCAGCATCCAGGAGATGCTGGCCAATGCCGATCAGGCCCTGTTTGAAGGCCAGGGTGAAAAATCCCGCTCCGAGGCTGAATTCTGGTTGCGCCATGCCGTGGCACGCCAGCTTGGGCGGCCCGATGTGCTCTGGGCGTTGACACAACTCGGCTCACTCCAGGCACGACGCGCCTCCACCCCGCAGGACTATGCGCAGGTGCATCAGATTTGGGAGCTGGCCTCAGCACTTGGGGATCCGGTGGCGACGTGCTTCCTGGCAGAGCTGCACCGCAAGAAACTGATCGCAGGGGCGGACGCTGCGCTGGCGGATACCGTGCGCGAGCGGGCGGAGCAGACCGGCCAGTGCTCCTGATGTATCGGGTGCAGTTTTGAACGACGTGTGCGCTGCAGACGCTAGGGTCACCTGCCTCGCACCGTCGGACACCTACGCCGCGAACGCAGAATAATCGCTTAGGTTGTTGAATTCCCGTCTTGCGGGTTTCTTTTGGTCCGAAACATCGGCATTCTGCAGCGAGGCGCACCGACGAGCGCAGAAGTTGTTGTAAACTTGGGCATTCCCCTTTGATCCCACACGAACAGTGGTAGCCGCGATCAGTTGACACTGTTTCGATGGCGACGGGATCGCATGGACTATGCTCGTCAGATGAGACGAGGCCGCCTCGGTGGCTTGCTCTGCGCTTTGGCCGTTTCGTTGGTCTGGAGCCCCATTGCTCTGGGCGGCGACCGGCCATCAGAGGCCCGTCCGCCGGCAAGCACGACCGCCCCCGACACCGGGCTTGCCCAAGGCAACCACGCTCAGTACGACGCAATGACCGGTGCCGAGCGCGCCGAAAGCGGCCCAGTGGACGCTGAGCCCTTCATTTACGATCGGCGGTTGCCGGTCGCTCCGATCGTGGAAGGCGGCCGCCAGGCTTTTGGCACGCCCGCCAGCGGCGCGCAGACCACGTCCGTCGTGACGCAGGAAATCAATGATCTGCGCAAGGCCCACGCTGCGGCACAACGCCAGCTTACCAACCTGCGCGCCACACTGCGGGCGCGCTCCGGCGAGGCGACCCGCCTCGTGCGCGAAGCGCAGGAGCGTTTGCGCATGGCGGTGGCCGAACGCCGCCGGCT
>CAZGNQ010000016.1:15972-25033 GCA_964527285.1 uncultured Hyphomicrobiales bacterium
CACCGTGCAGGCCCGTGGTGACGGCAGCGGCACGGGGGAAACAAATGCGGCCGCCGGTCGCGCGCCCATTGAGACCGGGGGCAGGCCGCGCGGATCCGAACAGCCGCGCGAAACAGCGCAACTGCGCACCGCCCTCGAAGCGGCCAATGCGCGGATCGATGCGATGGCGGCTGAACTCGACCTCGTGCGTGCAGACGCGGCGGAAAAAGACAGCCTCGCGCTGGCCGTGCGCGATGCCCGCGGGCTCATCGGCCAACTGCGCAAGCAACTCGACCGCAGTGTGCGCGAACTGCAGGAAATGCGTGCGAAGGCTCAGTATTGGCTCGCCCGGTTTCGCACGGAGGACACCAAGCGCAGGGTTGCAGAGCGCCGTCTGGCCAAGCGCCGCAGCCAGATGAAGGCGCGGCTGAATGCGGCCCTCCAGCGCATTGAGGATGGTGTCGTTCCCGGTGGTCTCCTGCGCCGCGAGCCTGAATTGCGTGCGTCTGCGCTTGGCCATTGGAGGGAGCTTTACTCCGTGCGCAGCCGTGACGCTGGCAGGGACCACACGCCTCCCACTGGGCAGCCGCAAGGTTCTGATCGTGGAGATGCAGCCGATCAGCGGCGGGCGTCGTTGCGCGCCATGGCGCCATCGGGGCGTTGGCTGGGGGAGAAAAATAGGGGAGCCTCACCGGCTGTTACCGCCACCATGGAACGGATGACGGCGACCGCCGCACGCATGCGACGCGCGTTCGAAGCCGAGATCGCGTTGCTGCAGGGCCGCGTTCGCAAGGCAGAGGCGGCGCTGAGCGTGGCGCGGGCGGCGCGCTCCACCCGCGACGAAGCACCCGCAGCAGGCAGTGTCGCCCCCCAGGACGAAGGCGGTACAGAACCGACGCTGCCGTCCGCGCCGGCTTTGCAGACCACCAATGTGCAGGCTGGCAATCACAATGCGCCGTCCTCCGACAAGGGGCAGGAGAACGCAGAGCCGGCGCCGATCGAGACCGTGCGGCCATCGGGGACGGGAGCCGTACATGGGGACGCGGTGCAGGATGCGCCTGCAGCCACGGCCACCGGCATGGTGGTGGAGTTGCCTGGTGCCGTCACAAGTGGGATGCGCGGTGCTGACCGAACAGCCGTCACCCATGCGCATTGCCCGCCACCCTATGCAGATGTGAGCGCCATGCCGGGGGGGCGCAGCCGCATCGCACTGACCGACCCCTGCCGGCCGGGCACCCGCTTCTCCGTCACGCATGCCGGCATCACGATGGAAGGGCGCTTCGATGGAACCGGGATCGCCACGGTACCGATTGATGCGGCTGGAGCCGGGGATGAAAAGGTTGTTGTCGAGACCGTCGATGCGCGCCGTATTGAAGTAACGCCGAAGTTTGAGGACCGCGACCGCCTCGCCAAACTGACCGTGATCTGGAATGCACCTGTTGAGATTAAACTCTCAGCATGGCGCCGGACGACCAGAGGCGCTGCGGATGGCGGCGGGCCGGACGGTGGCGCAGATTTTGCGGGAGCTGGTGACGTTGCGTCGAGCGAGAGTTTGCAGCGCTTGCAGTTCACGGGCCCACGGCGCGCCACACTCACAGTGCCGCTGCCCAAACGTTCACTGACGAGGCCGGCCGTGCCCCATCAAGTCGCCACCGCGTTGTCGGTGCTCGCTTCTGCGCGCCGTAACGGGGAAGCGGCTCCGGCAACTCCACACGCATGCAGCGATGGCACGACCTTCGACCTGAAGTACCGTCTGATCGTGCACAGGCCCGCAGCGGATCTGCTCGTTGAGGATCGTACACTTGCCGGGGTGGCTTGCCCGGGCACGCGAACAGACCGGCAGCCTCGCCGCGTACTCCATGCGCCGGACACGGACGCCGTACCGGATCTGGTGTTCGAGTGACGTGGACCCGGAGGCGCTGCTCCGGGACCCATCACGCGGCGCGTACAACGCCGCCGCAACAGTGCGCACAGCGCAGGCGCTGATTATTTCACCGTCACCTGAATACGCTCAGACATGATCGGCGGCGAGTGCGGAATGTGATTATGGTCCGCAACCACGAGCTGAAGCGTGTGCGTGCCGGACGGCAACTCGAGGGTGGTTTCGGTCTGGCCGCCGCCGAAGTGGATGTGGTTGTCATCCGCCGGGATCGCCTCGTTGAGCTCTTCGCCCTCGATCGCCTCGTTGATGATCAGATGATGATGCCCGGTCTTCGGCTTCTCGACGCCGGCCGGCGCCACGCCGAGGTTCTTAAGCCCGAAGCGGATGGTGACTGGATTTGAAAGTGTCGCGCCGTCTTCGAGCCCGATGAAGTAGACAGCCGCGCCTTCCGGAGCGGGCGTATCGCCGGCCATTGCTGACGTGCTCATGACACCTGTCATCAACAGTGCCGTCACTGCCGCCATCGTCGTGAAGCGTCCCATGATGCTCTCCCTTTTTGCTTGCGCAGGCGGTTTCATGATGCGGTGCCTGCTGCCATTTGCATCTCAACTAACGTAACGATGCCGTGGGCAGACCGTTTGCGCGTGCGAGCGGCGTCGCACGCGGATGAGTGGGCGCAGGGCATGAAGGACCTCGAAAAGGCTGAGGCGGCCATTGCGGCTTCGGACTGGCCACGGGCAATCACCGTGCTGAAACGCCTTGCTGAGCGCAAGGAGGCGCCGGCCAGCATTGATTACAACCTTGCCAAGGCGCTCGTGCTCGCAGGTAGGGCGCCTCAGGCGGGACGCTGGTTTGAACGTGCGCTGGCGAAGGATCCGGCGCATGCGTCTGCGTGGTTCGAGTATGGCCGCTGGCATCTGGCGGCCGGGGATCTGGCGGCGAGCCACGAAGCATTTGCCCAGGCCGTTGCGCTCACGCCGGATGATCGCGACGCGCATGTGAACCTGGCCCGGATCGCCCACCGGCGCGGCGCATCCGATCAGGCTCTCGTCGCCTGGCGGGCCGTTCTCCACCTTGCAGGCCTCGCAGGTCTCCAGGCAATCACAAGTGATATGCTGCGTGACAAGGCTGATCCTGAGGTTTTCGAGGCGGTCCTCGGGTGTGCCGCGGCTCTGCGGGACGGGGCACAGCAGATCGGTATTGACTTACCGGATACATCCAACCGGCCCGAAGCTGACCTCGCCGATCACCTGCTTGACGCGGCGTGGCACGCCAGCGCGAACCGGCCGGCTGACCGTGCAGCGGTCCTCAAAGCCATGACCCACACGCGCTCCGGGCGGATCGATCTGTCCATCGCCGCGCGGCGCTGAGCCTCAGGTCCGGTGTCTTGCGGATCTTCATTCCTTGCGCGCTGCGCAGCGCGTGCCGTCCTGTTGGGTTCCTGTCGGGTGTGCCAGTTGCGAAAACGAGCCGCGTTCCGCCCGCTCAGCACCGGCTCTCCGCCAGCCGATTACCGGCTCACCACCACCGGAACATGCATGTGCTCCAAAATGTGCCGCGTCACGGCGCCGAACAAGAGTGAGCCGAACTTTGCGCGCCCGTAGGCCCCGATGATCAGCAGGTCGGGCCGCACGACGTCACAATGATCCAGAATGGCATGGCCGACGCGGTCAGGCGGGGCTTCAACCGACACAAGACGCGCGTCCACGCCATGGCGCTGCAAGTGCACGATGATGTCGCGCTCGGGCATCGGCGCGTAGAGATCGCGTGCGCGCCCTGTCTCGACGGTGATCACGTCAAGACGCTGCTGGGGTTGGAGAAAGTGCAGCGTGTCCGCCAGTGCCCGCGCCGAAGAGCGGCTGCCATCCCAGGCCAGCACGGCAAGGTCACTGCGCGGTGGCGCGTCGTACATTTGCGGCACCACCAGGATGGGGCGGCCGGAGCGCTGGACCAGATCCTCAGGCTCAAGCGCACCGCTCTCGCGCGCCAACGCCCGCACGAACTGGCCCGTCACCATCATGTCGTGAAACCGGCCGATGCGCGCGAGTGTCGAGCCGGGCTCACCACTTTCGACCACCCACTCGACCCTGTCGAGGGACATGCCGCAATCATCGACGATGGCGTGGAACACCTGCTCGTGGGAGCGCGCGGCCTCGCGCTCGGCCTGCTCCATCGTCGAGATGATCTCCGGGCCAACCCACCGCATCATCTCCGAAGAGACCTGTGTGTTGGTGTGCACATAGGCGCCGGTCAGCACGCAGTCGTTCTCCTGGGCAAGCTGCACAGCATAGCGCAAGGCGGCGCGTGCGGCCGGCGTGTCATCGAAGGCGACGAGGAGATCACGAAGGGGCATGGGTCGATCCGGTTGGCGAGGAAGGCGGATGGTTGCCGGTGTGCTTGCGCGGGCGAGCCCCGAGACGCGCGGCCTGGGGAGTGCTGCCGTCTTGCAGCGCAATGCTCATGTCAGAACAGGAACACCAGTGTCCTCAAACCGATGTTCGTCACAGTTCGCGGCAGACGTTGAGCGAACTTCTGGTTCTTTCCGGACACAAGAAACTTCTCAGTCTAGTGCGGTTTTCAAGTTCCAGACGCTCGCCCGAGAGTGCGCGGCTTGTGTCAACGAACTCCTGGAACGCCATATTAGCACACCGTTGCGGGGCGAAAAGACAAAGCAGGCCCCCATCATCTGCCGCCAAACCGATCAGCCGGCGCGGCAGGCACAGCGCACAGCTGCCAAGCCCCGTGGGGCTGGCCAACCCGATCACCCCCGCGCCCGGAGCTCGCGGAGTTGCCGGCCGTAGGCGAACAGATCGAGACGGCTCGTGGCAATCTGGCGGCGCATCAGATCGCGCTCCAGCCAGATCAATTCGTCGCCCAGGCTGAAGGTCGCGTCCCAGTCCTCCACCCGCACCTCACCGCGCCGCGTCACGGTGATCGCGTGGGCGTTGGAGTAGTACCGCTTGCCGTTCGCAATGCCGCATTTGGCTTGCCAGGCGCGCACATCGACGGGCTGATCGAACAGCGTCGGGTCAATCACGCGCAAAGTGCCGCTGGGTCCAAACACGTAGGGCGCAACCGCAAAGCGCGCGCCGGAGACCGCGCCGCCGCCGGCGTTCGTTTCCGGCCCTTGGCCGGGTCCCGCAGCGAACCGGCTCCCTCGCGCGCGTGGTTCACGGGGTGGCTCAGCCGGGCGGCTGGCGGTGCGCCTTGTGTTGGCGTGCAGTCCCTCACTGTCCTCCTCGCTGAACACCCAGACCTTGCCGACGCGGATGTCCTCTTCGTCGGCCACAGCCGCCATATGGTGAGCGCGATAATCGCTGCGGCCGAGGTGGGGACTGAGCGCCAGCACTTCGGCCATGGCATCTGTTTTGGCGCGTTCGGCAAACTCCGCGATCCGTTGCAAACGGAGCCGGGCGGCATGGCGCGGCGCCTGGGGTACGTCTGGCGTGTCGCACCGTGCCAGCAGAGCGGTCCGAGCCAGATCGAAAAGGCGCGTCAACGCGCTCTGGCTGAGGCGTGACATGAAGGGGTCCGGCGCGTCGCTGATCTGCCTGTCGAGCACGACCAGTGCACTGTCCGGCACGATGGCCACCTCGGCGATGGCGTTGCGAGCACCGCGTGCGCAAAACACCACGGAGCCGTCGGCCACCGCGTCCTCAATGGCTTCGCGGGCGAGGTCGTTGTCCCATACGGCATCCGACAGTCGCGCCAGCCATGGGTCGAATTCCAACTCCACGAGCGGTGTTTGGAGGTCGTCCAGGCCATCCCCTCCATGGAGGGCGACGATCCGTTCCGCGCGCGGTGTCTGCACACCAGTAATGCGCTGCTCATCGGCGGACAGTTCAAAGAACGCGGGCGCGTGGGCATCGTGCGTGCGGGCAATCGCGGCCAACGTTTCGCTGTAATCCGGATGATCCGCAGTGAGCTGAACATCCTGGCCGGTGCTCAGCACAACGTCAGCGCCCGCTGTTTCGTCACGGTTGGCGGCGAGATCACCCAACCACCGCAATTGCGCCAGCGGCACTTCCGGCGCGAGGGCGAGGTCTTCGACCAGAAGGATTTGTGCGAAGGTCATTTCACCCGATTTCGGCTCGGTCGTCATCGCACTGCCTCGTATCGTCTGCGGTCTCGCGGCGGCCGCGCGGCGCGGCGGATCAGGTCGGCACCGGCGCGCCGTTGAAGCGTTCGGCTGGCGCGCTCGGTTGGCGCGTGCCGAGCCGGCGCTGGCCCGGCGCTGGCCCGGCGCTGGCCCAGCACTGGCATTGGGGTACGGACGGGTGCTTGGCACGGTCAACCCCGACAGCGGGCGAGCCAGGCCGCAGGGTTTCGCGCTGTGCTCCTGCAACCCAGCCGAAGGTTCGGCAGGCCGTCTGTCGGCCCTCAGCCAGTGGTCCTCAGCCAGGGGCCCTCAGTCGGCGGGTCTGAGCAAGCGGGCCTGAGCAAGCGGGCCTCAGTCCGTGGGAAAGAACCGCTGCATCATGCGTGCCGCATAGGCCTTCAATGCCGGGCGGGCGCGCGCATCATCGAGAATGGCGCTTTGCGTGCCCTCGGCCGTGAGTGCAGCCACGCAACCAAAGACACCGGCATCGGCACCGCAGGGCCCGTCTCCGCCCATGAAGTCTTGGCCCTGGAGGATTGTGTCGAGTGCGGCAATGGGGCCCGCCGCCAGCGTTGCCAGCTCAGAACGGTCGTGGCGGGCGATGCCTTGACCGTGGCCGTCACGGCGCACCTGCCGTCGGACCATCGCCTTGATGATCGGTCGCATTGGCTGGGGAACCGCATCAAAGAACCGTGCCGGACCATGCTCGAAGTTCTCCGGCACGTACCACCGTTCAGCAAGGATGACCCAGTAGAGGTATTCATCGCACATGCGCTCAAAGGCACACGCGATGGCCGCCTCACGGGCGGAGAGGCCGAAGTCATAGTCATGGCCGTAGCGCGCGGCGATGTGCGCGCGCATCAGTCCGGTGTCGGCCACCACCTCGCCGTCGTCCTCGACCAGCCACGGCGCCTTGCCCTTGGGCGCCTTGCGCAGATCGGCAGTGCGGGTGGCGTAGTCCAGTCCCGCGAGTTTCAACAGAACATGCGCTTTGGTGCCGAACGGGCTGGCATCCGGCAGGCCGAAGCCTGGGCCGAAAACGTGTAACGTACGCATCGCTGTGGTCTCCGAAGGCCGCGTGGGATGCACCGGCAGGCAAGCTGCTGCGGCGGTCTGCTGCGTGCTAGCAACTGGCCCCCGTCGTGTCACGGAAACAGGCGGTGCCCGTTGGCTTGGAGGGCACGGCCGCGGACGAATGAGGACGAGAGAGGCTGCATGCTGTCCTATCGACACGGCTTTCACGCTGGCGGCCCGGCCGATCTGCACAAGCACGCCGTTCTGACTGCGCTGCTGGGTCACCTGATGCGCAAGCAGAAGCCGCTCACCTATATGGAAACGCATGCAGGCAGCGCGCTCTACGACCTCACCAGTGAAGCGGCGCGCAAGACGGGCGAGGCACGGTGCGCCATTGCACGGCTCGCCGCGGGTCTGCCCGTCTTCCCGCAGCCTGTGCCGGGTCTGAGCGGGTTGATGGACGCCCAGGGGCGCGCGCTCGCGACCCTTGCTTGGCCCGCAAATGCCATGCGCGAACCGGCACATGCGGCAGTTGATGGCGATGGGGTCGGGCCAGCCGCTTACGCTGGCTCCCCGGCGCTGGCCGCGGCCCTCTGCCGGCCCGACGATCGCCTGCACCTTATGGAACTGCACCCCGCTGAAGCACCACTCTTGAAGCGCCTGTTCGCTTCCGACCGCCGGGTCAGCGTGCACCACCGTGACGGCTATGAGGGCGTTCTCGCGATCAGCCCGCCGCGCCCGAACCGTGGTCTCGTGCTGATCGATCCGAGCTATGAAGTGAAAACCGAATATGAGAGGGTTGCGGGCTTTGTTGGCGACCTGCGCGCGCGCTGGCCTCAGCCCGTCGTGATGATCTGGTACCCGGTGCTGGCCGCCGGCCATCATGTGGCGATGGTGGACGCTTTGCGGTCCCATTCGGCGCCGAACGGCGACAGTGAAGCGCCACGCATCTGGTGGCAGGAAGTGCCGTTGCCGGGCGCTGAGGACGCCCGCGTGATAAAGCGCGGCATGCAGGCCAGCGGCGTGATTGTTCTGAATGCACCCTGGGGCTTCGGCGCGGACCCAGCGGGCTGACGGCGGGGCGTGCTGACGACGTGGCACGGCGGTGGCCAGGGGTTGGCGGCACGATGCTGCACCGCGTGCAGGCGGACGTCGGCCAACTGGGCCCTGAGCCGTGCGGCTCGGCTGGCACTCAAGTCTGGGCCTGCGCGCAAATGGCGTGAACAATCATCAGCCAGCGAATTCCGGGACGGGGCAAGGACGGCGACGGCCAGTAATGCCTCTGCGCCGAGGATGTTAGCACTCCCGCTCGGCGAGTGCCAAAAATGGCTTGACTTTCGTCGACGGTCAGCGCAGATCCAGGGCGTTAGCAGCCAACGGATGCGAGTGCCAGCAGCGCGACCTGACACGCCCGCCTGGATCATCCGTGAGACTGCCGACACACCCTCACATATGAGCCAACCGCTGAAGAACCAGGAGTGGCAAATGAATTTCCGTCCGCTTGGAAATCGCGTCGTCGTACGCCGCGTCGAAGAGGAAACGAAGACCGCAGGCGGGATCATCATTCCGGATACGGCTGCAGAGAAGCCGCAGCAGGGCGAGATCCTGGCCGTCGGCCCGGGCGCCCGCGACGAGGACGGTGAGCGCATCGAAATGGACATCAAGGTCGGCGAGCGCGTGCTCTTCGGCAAGTGGTCCGGCACTGAAGTCAAGATCGACGGCGAAGAGCTGCTCATCATGAAGGAAGACGACATCATGGGCGTCCTCGACGGTGCAGGGGAAGCCAAGAAGGCCGCGTAATGCACCTTCTGGCGTCAAGGCGCGCACGATGAGCGCGATGATGCCGACCCCCGAGCGACACAAGTCTCAGTCGAAACGATCAATGTCATCGGACCGATCGTGATGCCGCCAAGCGGGTCGCAGACGGTCCCAACGGAGTGAGCTGAAAAATGGCAGCTAAAGACGTCAAGTTTGCCGCCGATGCGCGCGAGCGCATGCTGCGCGGCATCGACATCCTCGCCAACGCTGTGAAAGTCACGCTGGGCCCGAAAGGCCGCAACGTGATCATCGAAAAGTCGTTCGGCGCG
>CAZGNQ010000017.1:0-13567 GCA_964527285.1 uncultured Hyphomicrobiales bacterium
GCAGACCCTTCATGACGACGCATACACTCTGGAAGGCGCCCAGAACGCGTCCCACCTTGCCGCGGATAAGCTCCGCCGCATCCGGGTTGCGCTTCTGCGGCATGATCGAGGAGCCTGTGGTGAAGGCATCGCTCAGCCGTATGAAGTCGAACTGGGCAGAACTCCACACCACCAGTTCCTCGGCAAACCGGCTGAGGTGGATGGCGCTGATGGCCATTGCCGATAATGTTTCCAAGACGAAATCGCGGTCGGAGACACTGTCCAGCGAGTTGGCCGTGGGGGCGTCGAAGCCGAGCGCCGCCGCCGTGGCATGGCGGTCGATGGGAAAGGACGTACCGGCCAGCGCAGCCGCACCGAGCGGGCACTCGTTCAGACGGGCGCGTGCATCCGCCAGCCGCCCGCGGTCGCGATCCAGCATCTCCACGTAGGCCAGCAGGTGGTGGCCAAACGTCACAGGCTGGGCGGACTGCAGGTGCGTGAAACCCGGCATCACAACGTCAAAGTGCGCCAGCGCCTTCACGGCCAGAGCCCGCTGCAGCCCGGCCAGAGCCTGGCTGTGCGCGTCGATGGCATCGCGCAGATAGAGCCGGAAATCGGTGGCCACCTGATCATTACGCGAGCGTGCAGTGTGCAACTTGCCGGCAACGGTGCCGATGAGCGCTTTCAAGCGCCCCTCCACGTTCATGTGAACGTCTTCAAGCGCCGGGTCGAACGCGAAGACGCCCGTCGCGATCTCATCGGCAATCTGCGCCAGACCGTCGTCGATGGCTGTCCACTCGTCCTGCTCAAGCACGCCAACGTCACGCAACATCGCCGCATGCGCGCGTGAGCCCTCGATGTCCTGGCGCGCAAAGCGTTGATCGAAGCCGACGCACACGTTGATGGCCGCCATCAATTCGGAAGGTCCCTTGGCAAAGCGGCCACCCCACATCGCGCTCGTTTCCGCCGCGTCACCTCGCGGCTGGGTCGGCTCATCGCGTGCTTGCGTCGTCGCAGGGGCATCAGGGCGTTTTGATTTGGACATCGCCACACTTATTTGAGATCGGGGCCAGGGAAACAAGCTCACACACCGAGGTCGCACACGCATGACCAGAACCAAGCCAGCGTCCGCCAGAGCGCGGGGTCTCACCACGGCCGGGCTGTTCGCCATCTCGCTAGCAGGCGGCTTCGCGGCGGTCTATTTCTCTCTCCCGGCTGGCGGCAGCGTTCCGGCCGTCAGGGGCGTTGCGGGTCAAAGCGGCGACGTGCGCCAGGACAGTGCTGCGCGCTCCAGCGTCCACGCCGGGGGGGAGACGCGCGTGAGTGCTGCGACAGGCACGGCGCAATCCGAAACGGCCGAGAAAGCGCGCACATCCCGGTTCGACGCGCTGCTCACGGGCGACATGGTGAAGTTCGTCCCCGTCGCGCGCCAGCCGAAGCCTGCCGCCGATTACACGACGTTGAGCTTCAACACGGCCGATGGCACGGCCGTAACGCTGGGCGATTGGAACGGGCGGGTGGTGCTGGTCAACCTGTGGGCCACGTGGTGTGCCCCCTGCATTCACGAGATGCCAAGCCTCGATCGGCTGAAGGCTGAGTTGGGTGGCGAGAACTTCGACGTGGTGGCGGTCAGCATCGATCGCGCGAACGTCGCCAAGGTGAAGACGTTCTTGGAGCGGCACACGCCAAGCGGGCAGCTTTCCCTTTATCACGATCCGTCAGGAAAGGTGCGCACGGCGTTGGGCGCACGCGGGCTGCCGACCACGGTGCTGGTGGGGCGCAATGGCAAAGAGCTGGGCCGCCTCATTGGACCGGCCGATTGGGCAGCGCCGGAAGCCGTTGCGCTCATGAAGAAAGCGGTTGCCGAAGGCTCCTGACGGCGCGACCAGCGCCGTAAGGCGCCACGTTTCAAGCCGGCCAACCTTGCTGTCGCGGCTGCGGCGACGAGGCAGGCCCAGTCGGGTAGCAGCGGGGAAGGGAGGTGCGGCGTCGGTCGACACAGTGTGCCCGTCGGGGCCTCACCGCGTCGGCATCGGCGTTTCACCGCGATAATCGTAGAAGCCGCGGTTGGCCTTTCGCCCCAGCCAACCGGCCTCAACATACTTCACAAGCAATGGGCACGGCCGATACTTGGAGTCGCCAAGACCCTCGTAGAGAACCTGCATCACCGCCAGGCAGACATCCAGGCCGATAAAGTCCGCCAGTTCGAGCGGCCCCATCGGATGGTTTGCCCCGAGACGCATGGCCTGATCGATTGAATCGACCGTTCCAACGCCTTCGTAGAGCGTGTAGACGGCTTCGTTGATCATCGGCAGCAGGATGCGATTGACGATAAAAGCCGGAAAATCCTCTGCAATCGCAATTGTCTTGTCGAGCGAGTGGACAAACTGCGTGGCTGTGCTGAACGCCTGCTCCTCGGTCGCGATCCCGCGGATCAATTCGACCAGCTTCATCACCGGCACCGGGTTCATGAAATGCATGCCGAAGAACCGGTCCGGTCGATCCGTGACGGACGCCAGCCGGGTGATGGAAATGGATGACGTATTGGTGGCGAGCAGCGCTTCGGAATTGAGATGGCCGCACACGGCCTGAAAGATCTGGCGTTTGACGGCCTCGTTTTCCGTGGCGGCCTCGATCACGAGATCGCAATCTCCCAACGCGCTCATATCCGGCGCAAAGGCAATCCGCCCCAGCGCCTTTTCCGCGTCATCCGGCTGAATGAGACCCTTGGACACTTGCCGTGTGAGATTGCGTTCCACCAGCTGGATCGCCTTGTCGTAACGCTCTTTCTCAAGATCGTTGAGCAGCACATTGTACCCTGCGAGCGCCGTCACGTGGGCGATGCCGTGGCCCATCTGGCCTGCACCGATAACGCCCACGGTGCGGATGGTCGGCTGGCTGTTTTCACTCACGTTGCGTCTCCGAAGGGCGAGCCGGGCAACAGGCGGCGTGGCGTTGCCGTTCCTGGTGCGTGGCAGAGCGAGAGGTTCATGTGGCCGTGGTGGGCTGCGTCGCGTCAAGCCAGCGTTTGGCTGCAAGCATCATCTCACCGATGTCTGCAAGCCATAAGCTTTGTCCAGCGCGCACCGCTGGGCACGCGGCTGCCGGGCCCAATGTGACCGACGAAACATGCCACTGCACGGCTGCAGTGCGTTGCGGTGCAGCATGACCCGTTCGCAGCGTCCGGGCAATCGCCAGAGTGTATGATTGGGATTTGTGATGCCGTTTCAAAGTGGCGCCGCGTGAGGCGTGGCGCGCATGAACTCTTCGGGCTTGGCCACGCCACCGTGGCACTGACCGCGGTTTGCCGACCGTCCGCCGCCAATCCTTCGCAATTGAGAGCGGGCGCGTTCATGGTCCATGCACGCCGACACGATACATCGAACCTGCTGGCCTGATCGACGTCTCACGCCAGGCGATGCGCACCGGCGGCCCGCGGTCCGCGCGGCGCACGATGTATTTGCCCGAGCCGTAACAGCTTCGTCGGCGGGCCGGGGAACACGCCACTGGGCCACGTGACCTGCCCGGCGCCAATCGGTGGGGGATCAGGCTGCGCTCTTCAGCTCTTTCTCGAGCTCAGGCAAAGCCTCAAACAGGTCCGCCACGAGACCGTAATCGGCGACCTGGAAGATCGGCGCCTCTTCGTCCTTGTTGATCGCCACGATGATCTTGGAATCTTTCATGCCGGCGAGGTGCTGGATGGCGCCTGAAATGCCCACCGCGATGTAAAGCTCCGGCGCAACGACCTTTCCGGTCTGGCCAACCTGGTACTCGTTGGGGACAAATCCCGCATCAACAGCCGCCCGGCTTGCACCCACTGCCGCGTTCAGCAGATCGGCAACCCGCTCCAGCATGGCAAAGTTGTCGCCCGACTGCATACCTCGACCGCCGCTGATCACGATCTTGGCGGAGGCGAGCTCCGGGCGATCGGATTGAGACAGCTCATCGCGGACGAACTGCGTCTGGCCGACGGGCTCGGTTGCGGCGATCTGCTCAACCGGTGCGGCCGCCCCCTCGCCCACCGCTTCGAAGGATGCTGTGCGGACTGTGATCACCCGTTTGCCAGCCGGCGCGCGCACCGTCTGCAGTGCGTTGCCTGCATAGATCGGTCGCTCGAATGTATTGGCATCAATGACCTGCGTGATGTCAGAAACCTGCGGCACATCGAGCTTCGCGGCGACGCGCGGCAGGATGTTCTTCCCGCTGTTCGTGGCTGCAGCAACGACGGTGTCGTAGCCATTCATGATCGACAGGATGAACGCTGACATCTCCTCGGCAATCCGATTGGCGTAAGCCGCATGCTCGACATGGAGAACTTTCGCTGCGCCATCGAGTTTGGCGGCAGCTTCTGCCACGCTGGCGCAGCCCTCTCCGGCCACAAGCACGTGCACGTCTGCGCCCAAGGCGCGCGCGGCTGTCATGGCCTTCAGGGTGACGGGGTTAAGGGTTTCGTTATCGTGCTCGGCAATCAGAAGCGTCGCCATGGTCAAATCACTCCTGCTTCGTCGCGCAGTTTGCCAACAAGTTCCTCGATGGACTGCACCTTGATGCCGGCCTGACGCGCGGGAGGCTCGGCGGTGTTGACGTATTCAAGCCGCGGCGTGACATCGACGGCGTAGTCTTCCGGCGTCTTCGCCTCGATCGGCTTCTTCTTGGCTTTCATGATGTTCGGGAGCGATGCGTACCGCGGCTCATTGAGACGCAGGTCGGTCGTGACAATTGCTGGCAGCGTCGACGTGAGCGTCTGCAGTCCGCCATCGACCTCACGCGTCACAGTGAGTGCGTCTCCGTCGATCTCGATGTTCGATGCAAATGTCGCCTGCGGCCAGTCGAGCAGCGCAGACAGCATCTGCCCCGTCTGGTTGCTGTCGTCATCGATGGCCTGCTTGCCCAGGATCACGAGGCGCGGCGCTTCATCGGCAACAATCTTTGCCAGGAGCTTGGCGACCGCTAAGGGCTCGACCAGCACGTCGGTCTTAATGTGAATGCCGCGATCGGCGCCCATCGCGAGGCCCGTGCGAATGGTTTCCTGCGCCTTATCCGGGCCCACCGAAACGAGCACAATCTCGTCAGCCTTGCCCGCTTCCTTCAGACGGATCGCTTCTTCAACCGAGATCTCGTCGAACGGGTTCATGGACATTTTGACGTTGGCCAGTTCGACACCCGAACCGTCCGGCTTGACCCGAATTTTCACGTTGTAATCAACCACGCGTTTGACGGGTACGAGGATTTTCATTCCGTGCTCCAAAGTGGATCGTTGGCGCGCGCGCCAATGTCTCGACCATGATACGGCAGTGACGCGCGCCCATGCCACACCGCCAATTGACGCCTCGACCGAGGCTTACCCGTTGGTGTTCGCCGGCACATTGGTGCACCCGCACCATCGTCCTACGATCGCGCCGGTCATTGGCCAATGCACCGCGCCATCAAGATCATTGGCGTAGGGCGCGTGCGTCCGCCGTGTCAATCGCGCCGCGACATCGCGATGTCGGACTGCGCCATCACCTCGCATTTCCATTCTCACGCACCGCCACGCATGTGGTCCCGTCAAGATGAGAGCGGGGTTTCCTGGTCGAACAACTTGACACCGGGGCGGCGCATGAGAACCACCAGAACGGCGCCAGCGACAAGGCCGCCCACGTGCGACCACCAAGCTGTCGGCCCAATGCTTGGCGTCAGCACCATCACGAATTGCATGGCGATCCACGCCCCAAGAGCCCAGAGGGCTTTGACCTGTAGCGGGATCACGCGCAGCACCAGCACCCAGAGGTTCACCTTCGGGTGCAGCAAGAGATAGGCCGCCACCACGCCGGAAATCGCGCCACTCGCGCCGATCAACGGTACGCCCGGCTGCTCGGTCATGGCGAGATGGGCCAACCCGCCGACGATCCCGCACGCGAGATAGAAGACGAGAAACCGTACGTGCCCCAGTGCATCCTCAACGTTATCGCCAAAAACCCACAAAAACAGCATGTTGCCGACCAGGTGCAACACATCACCGTGCAGAAACTGATAGGTGATGAGCGTCGCAAACTCGGGGATCCCAGCCTGATCGTAGATCTGGTCAAACGATGACGAAATGATCCCCACGTCGGCGAAAAACTCCACTGGAACCACGGCGAAGCTTGCAGCAAACACGTGATCGGGCAGCACGGCGGTCCAAAGAAACAGCAGGACATTCAACGCGATCAATCCGATGGTGACGTACTGCAGCGGGATCTCTCGCAGCGGATTGGTGTCCTTTATCGGCAGAAACATGCACGTGCCCTCATCACTCAGACGTCCCACCGTCGACGTCCCGGCCTGGGCGCGGTGATCGGCGCACACATGGCCGCCTGAGACCGTCGCTCCGAATGTCAAAGATCAGCCCGGCGGCGGCTTGCCAACCCTCAACACCATGCCACAAGGCACAATGGGTTCTTGCCGCTCACTTTCAGCCGTCGCGGTCCAGCCCCTCATCCCAGCAACGATACACATGCGCCCATTCGCAAACGCGATATTTTTTCAACCTTCCTGTTGCGTCATGGCCGCGCGTTATCCGCAACCGGAACACGCGCGCCGCGTTTCGCCATGCGCCTCTTGCCCGCTCACGGGCACGCCTCCCACGACCCGACGCGGCCGCCCCTCCGGTGACGCGCCACTTGCATCCACCAATTCGGCCGTCTTGGTTTGTGGCCGCCCAGCTTCAACCCGCACAGAATGTGCCGCTCGCTCGCCTTCACGATCGCTCCCAGCATCAGCCTCAATCAGAACCGCACCGGTGATGGCGTTGGGTCGGTAGGTGGTGCAGCCCTTCAGACCCAGGGCATATGCCCGACGATAAATACTCTCAAAGGCTCCAAACGGTATCTCTCGCGCGCAATTGATGGTCTTTGAAATACCCGCATCAACATCTGGCTGAACGGCGGCAACAACACGAAGGTGGGCTTCCGGTACAAGCTCACCAGTCCGCACCATCGACCGTGGCAGTGCTTTTTCCTTACCGTGCAGCTGGCGCCAAAGTCGGACCGCGTAATCTTCAACCCTGATAGTCCGCACCCTGCCGTCCGCCCCGCGCATGCGACGTTGGAACTCGTAGTCGAAAACCGGCTCAATGCCGCTTGAGACGTTTCCTGCAAACAAAGACGTTGTACCGGTCGGAGCGATAGAGGTCAGAACGCCGTTTCGGAAGCCGTGTCGACTGATACCGTCGCGGATGTCAGCCGGCAGGCGCAGGGCGCCCGGCGCTGCCAGAAACGCCTCGCGATCGAAAAGCGGAAATGGACCCCGCTCCTTGGCCAGGGCCACGCTGGCACGGTATGCCGCTTCCCGCAGCAGTTTGAACCAGGCGCCAGCCTGGCGAGCACTCTGGTCCGTGCCGTATCTCAAGCCAACCATGCTCAGGGCGTTCGCAAGACCGGTCACGCCCAACCCCATCCGGCGTTTTGCCAAAGCTTCTTTTGCTTGCTCTGGCAGTGGGAGCGTGGACGCATCAATAACGTTGTCAAGAAAGCGAACTGCCACTGAAACAACCCGCTCAAGCTCTGTTTCATCGAGCCATGCATCGCGCTCAAACGGTTTTCGAACCAAAGCCGCCAAATTGATCGACCCCAGCAGGCAGGCGCCATTGAACGGCAGCGGCTGCTCACCACACGGATTGGTGGCATGGATCACTTCACAGTATGACAGATTGTTTTCACGGTTCACCCGGTCAATGAATACCACGCCCGGCTCGGCGCTTTCATAGTTGGCGCGCATGATCTTGTCCCAAATGGAACGCGCGGACTTATGACCAACGATTTCCCCATTCCACCGCAGGGGCCACGGACGATCGTTGTCGAGCGCCTGCATGAAGTCGTCAGTCACCAGCACCGAAAGGTTGAAGTTCTTGAACGCACCACCACCCCGCTTGGCTTCAATGAAAGCCTCAATGTCTGGATGATCACAGCGCAGCGTTGCCATCATGGCACCTCGGCGCGCGCCTGCCGAAACAATCGTTTCGCACATTGTGTCCCAAACGGACATAAAACTGACCGGACCCGACGCATCAGCTCCGATCCCTCGAACATGTGCGCCCTTTGGGCGCAGCGACGAGAAATCACAACCGATGCCCCCACCCTGCTGCATGGTGAGCGCCGCCTTTCGAACAGCGTCGAAAATGCCGGACACATCGTCAGGGATATGATCCATGACGAAACAATTGAACAACGTAACGCGTCGCCCTGTTCCAGCCCCACTCAAGATCCGGCCACCTGGAACGAACACCCCGCGGTCCAATACATCACGGAAGCTCGACGCCCATCGTGTAGAAGATGCATCCACAGCGGCCACTGCGTCTGCGACCCACGCGAACGTTTCCCACCGGGACGTCTCACCCGTTCCACGGTACTTGTCCCGCCAGATTATGTCAGCAATATCATTGCATTGGATGACTTCAACCATTGCGACGCTCCACACTTCACATCACCATGATCATGAATTGTTCTTGACATGTCAAGCGTATTCTTTATTTGTTCTTAGCGCGAAGAACAGCATGCACTCAAAGTAAAAGCCCGTTGAGGCACGAGGTACCGATCAGTGGCGTGTCGCGTTAAAAGCACTCTGGATCGCATGCGACAGGCGATTTTCAAAAACGTCGCGCTCAAGCCCAGGCTCAATCGGGCGTCCGAATACGATTTGCAGCGGCGGCGCCTCTGGACCGGGGGACACCGGTGTTGCCCCGGAGGGCCAATAAAGACCCGAATTCAGCGCGACTGGCACGCAAGGAATATCCAAAGCGCGATAAAGGTACGAAACACCAGATTGCAGCTGAAATGGTGCGCCATGTGGCTGACGCGTGCCTTCGGGAAAAATAATGATCGTTCGGCCGTCATCAACAGCATTGCGGGCCTCTTTCAGCATCACGCGCAGTGCCTGCACTCCCGCCGTTCGGTTGATCGGGATCATACCGAATTTTTTCGCAAATGTGCCATAGAGTGGGATGCGCAGCAGTTCTTCCTTCATCACCAAAGCTGGATCATGCAGCATGTGAATGAGCGCAACGGTCTCCCAGGCCGACTGATGTTGAGACGCCAGCAGAAATGGTCCATTGGGGAGGTTATCACTGCCAATTATGCTCAGTGGCACCCCCATGATTTTCGAGAAAAGCCAGGTTATGAGCCTGGAATGCAGTTCAAGACCAGCGACAGCAAAGCGGCGGGGCAGCAGCAACGTGGGAAGATAGACAATCATCAAAGCGGCAGTGATTGCGTAAAAGCTGACCAGAAAAATTTTCCCGCGAAGCATTTTCGTATTTTTCCACACTGCAATCACGCGCCTGCGTTACTTTCTGGTATCGAAGTCAATTTGGCACAGCATAATCTGGCGCCGACATTCGCGTCTCCGCGCACAACGGTCCCGAGCGTAGGTTGAGGCACAATTGAACACACAAAAGGCTCTGCCTCTCACAGCGCCTTTTCACTTGAAGCAACGCTAAAGTGCAATCGCAACGTCAGCACGGACCTCGCGCTGCGACACAAGAGTTGTGGCGTAAGACGCATCGTTTCACGACAAGCCCACTGGCGGACGTCCGCTGCCCGGCTCAGGGCCCACCATTCGCTCATCGAGCATGCGGGAAATGCCAAAGCGTGCGAGCGCCGGGATCAGCTTTGCATACTCCTTCAGCAACAAAGTCGTGGTCCCTGTATGCTCCCACCATTCATCCAGATTTACCGCAGGCGTGGAAACGGGATATGGAGACAACGTCGTATAGGGCATGACCCGGCGCAACTCCGTCAGGGCGCGCGGCATATGGTAACTCGATGTGACAACAATGAGATTTCTAAGGCGTCGAAGGCGCGCCCATTGGTCAATTTCCTGAGCATTCCCGATCGTGTCCTGTGCTTTGCGGCCAATATCGACGCAGCATATGAACCAGCGCCGTTCTTCAGGAAAAAGTGCAATCAGGGCTTTGCGCGAAGTCTCTGGATGAACGCCGGAAATCAGCATGCGCTCAGCAACACCAGTCTTGAGCAGTCCAATTGCAGCTGTAATCCGGTTCCGTCCGCCTGTGAGGACCACAATCGCGTCGGCCCGCGTGACGTTGGCAGGCTGCGAGCGCACGGAGTGAACAAAAGCGAGGAAGCCCATCACTGTGAGCAGCAGGAGCACACCTGCAGACCAGCTGAAGAAAATCAGAGCTTGGCGAATTCTCTGGAAAGCCATCGGGTCCCGCTGGTCTGTGAGGCACGCGCGCAGCGATGCTCCATGGCGGCACCGTGGCGCTCGGTCGCTCCACTGCAGATCAAGGCTCCGGCCATGCGTCAAGTCGTACAGTGCATGTCAAACGCATCGAGTGGGGACGTCACTCGTCCCGACAACAGGTGCAGCCGTTATCTTGGCATCACGCCGTTAATGCTGCGAATTCAGTATTTTAAACACGCCATACCGCGACGTGAGCATGCACAGCGCCGCGATGACGATCACGACGATCGCAAGCAGGAAGTAGCCAGGCAAATCGAGCACGCCGCTTCCGAACAGACGCCGCATCTCTGCCAGCGTCATCGCCCCACCGCCAAGGCCTTCGACGAGGTAGGGTATCGAGAGGAACACCAGGGCCGCGGACACGGCCCCAATGATCCCGGCCCGAATGCCCAGGCTGAGGAAATGCCGTTCGAATTGGCGCGCGATGTAGCTGTCTGTTGCGCCGACGAAGTGCAGCACCTCGACGATGTCTTTGTTGCTGGCCATCGCACTGCGCGCCGCCGAGACGATGATGGCGGTGGTGGCAGCCCCCACAAGCGCAAGAATGGCCAACCCGCCAAGCGCCAGAGATCGTGTGACAGTCGTGATCTGCTCTTGCCACTGCCGGTGATCGTCCAGGGTAGCGTCCGGGAAGGCGCGGGTGAGTTCGACGTCAAGGCGAGCCAAATCCGCCGGCGCGGCACGGTCGAGCTCGATGGCGATCAGCCGCGGCACGGGCAGACTTTCAAGTGCAAGCCCGCGCCCGAGCCATGGTGCCAGCAGTTCGGATTGCTCGTCGGTGCCGAGGGGGCGCACGCTTTTGATGCCAGGCTGTCGGGCCAGAAAAAACGACAGTTCGGCCAAGCGCTCATCCGCGTTCGGGCTGGCCGTCGGATCGAGTTGCACGGTCACTTCACTCGCGATGTTCCGCGTCCAGTTCGCCGCCGACTGATTAACGAGGTAGACGGCGCCCGACGTCAGGCAGGCGAGAAAGCACATGATGGAGATCACGAGTGTCAACGACTGTCCCGTTACGGAAACCGCCTGGACGATCGGCTCGCGCGAGGGTTTCGTCCGTTTTGCTCCGGCCCTGGCTGGGGCAACGAGATCCGGAGCTGCTGGCGTGCTCACATCGTTTGCGGCCTCCGGCGGCGGCGCAACGGGGGGCTCCTTCAATTCCATGCGCCTCATGCCTTTCATCGTCATTCGTCGAGCGCGCGCGTGCATCCCATACATCACGGCGCGGCTTTGCCCATGGCACGATGCATGCCTCAACACGCATGCCGCATCGCCGAAGCCATCAACGCGTGCACACCGGTCTGGCGCACACAACGTTTTGACGCATCAGCTCGGTTGCTGGATCGTGACGAGCCCGTCCTGCAGCTCAAGGCGCGGCGCCCGGAATTGCTGCATGATCTGGTTGTCATGCGTCGCGATCACGACAGATGTTCCAAGCCTGTTCAACTCCACAAAGAGGCGCAGCAGCCGCCGGGCCATCTGCGGATCGACGTTGCCGGTCGGTTCATCAGCAAGCAGAAGCTCCGGCTTACCGATCACGGCCCGGGCGATCGCGGCGCGTTGCTTCTCACCACCCGACAGCACAGGCGGATAGGCATGCATGCGTTCGCCAAGGCCGACCCACTGCAGCAGATCCGTCACGTCCTCCTGGTAGTCCCCGACGCGTTGGCCCAAAACACGCAATGGCAGCGCCACGTTCTCCCACGTGGTCAGGTGGTCAAGCAGCCGGAAATCCTGAAAAACGATACCGATCCGGCGGCGCAACTGGGCGCGGCGCGTGTTGGAGATCTTGGACACGTTCTGGCCAAAGACGTGAACGGCCCCCTCGCTGGGCTTCATCGACATGAAGATCAAGCGGAGTATCGTGGTTTTTCCGGCACCCGATGGCCCGGTGAGGAAGTGAAACGAGCCCGGCCGCAGATGGAAGCTCACATCGCGCAGGATGTGTGGCCCATGGCCGTACCGGATGCCGATGTTCTGAAGTTGGATCACGCAGGTCTGCTCTGTTCACGATGCGCCCGCGGCGCGTCTTGCGGCAGGTTCTGGCCGCGGTGCCTGAGGTGTAGTCGAGATGTGTGGCACGGGTGTGCCATGGACGCCGACCAATCGCCACAGCATCGCATCGCTCAGCCACACCAATTTGCCAGTGAGGCTGTGCGCCGGCCCCGCAGATCAACGCAACCAGAGGCCTTCCGCCCGGCGCAGCGCAAGGCGGAGAGATGTGGATTGGCTGCCGGCCCACTTCGCTTGGGCCATAGGATTGCCGCGAAACCTGCTAACGACAGCGCATGGACGGCGCGGGGAAACGAGAAGCGGTACGACCGGGCGACGCGGACACCTCCGCGCCCGCCGTTGGTCACGGGCGTGCGCCGGTTGAAACGTCCCAATCGGCCGCAACACACCATGCGATTGCCAACTGGCGCGGTAGGCCACTTTCCGGCGCAAGCGCCGGCCACGTTGGCCCATCGGCACAAATTTACCCGCAGGTCTGCCGCGAGCCAACCGAGGCGCCAGACACCGTCGCAGTGGAAGACGGCCTCGGGCCGCGCTCTCGCCAGCCTGACAAACCGGACAGACAGCGCACCAACGGCCAAGTTCAAAACAGCCTGGCTCAGTGCTTGGAGTGCCCTTCCTGCGGTGCAGTGTACGGGGCCGTCGATGCGCGCACCATTGGCGGGCGTAAGGTCAGATGCTGGGCGTGCGATCATGTCTGGCGCGTGCCAACCGCGACCGGTGCAAGCGACGCCGATCTCAAGGGGCGCGGAGCAGAGCAGATCGACCCATGGCAGAACGTCCATGTCTCGAACGCGGCATTACCACGCCCTCGATCGCCTGACAGAGCCACAGACGGTCGGCGGGTCGGTGACCGAAGCCGGGCCGCGGCGTGGCCTGGTCTGCTTAAGGGCGGGCTCAAAAGCCGCCCTACAAACCGCCGTGGGCTGGCCATGTTCGGCGGTCTCGCCTTGCTCGCAGCGGTGGCCGCAGCCGCGCATCTGGCGGCCCCGCCGTTCTGGCGATCACCAGCGGCACCCGTCGAGATTACAGATGTCTCGGTGTCCTTCGACGCCCAGGCAACGGAGCTGGCCACCGTCGTTTCAGCAACCGTCATCAGTCGGTCGGATACCGTGATCCATCCGTTTCGTCTGCGTTATGTGGTCAAGGCGCACGACGGGACGGCCCTCCACATCGGTGCCTTTGCCCCCGAGTGGTCGTTGGCTCCCGGGCAGAGCCGCCCCGTGCTGCTCCGTTTTTCCATCCCCGCAGAAGACTTGGCCGATCTTGTAGAAACATATCCGGATAACCCGCAGGGCGGACTTCGGGTTGAACTGTTTGACGACGGTCGAGCGGCGCTCGACAACTAATGCCGGAA
>CAZGNQ010000017.1:13667-24513 GCA_964527285.1 uncultured Hyphomicrobiales bacterium
GACGAATTGGCGGGCGCATTGGCACGCGATGCCGCGCAACGGGGCGCTGAGGATCTGCTGGTGCTCGGTCTCTTGAACGGTGCCTTTATGTTCACAGCCGACCTTTTGCGCGCGCTGGCCCACCGGGGTGTCACACCGGTCGTCGATTTTATCTCCCTGTCGAGCTACGGCGCGGCGCGCCAATCGGCCGGCGCCGTCACGGAACGAAGCGGCTTGCGCCAATCCATGGAGGGGCGCCACGTTCTGATCGTTGATGACATTCACGATACCGGACTGACGCTGGCCTACGCAAAGAACATGGTGACCGCCGGCGGCGCCGGTGCTGTGACGACTTGTGTTTTGCTTGATAAGCCAGGCACGCGGGATCCGAGGGGTCATCCGACACAACACGACCGGAAGCCATTCAAACCGGGCGTTCCCGACCATGTCGGGTTCGTCTGCCCCGACTGTTTCGTCGTCGGATACGGGCTCGACGACAATGGACGTTACCGCGAATTGCCGTTCATTGCCGCGATTGAACCCGCCGCATCCGTCTGATTTATGTGCGTTGGCCGTTTAATTGCGTGCCCGCGGGCAACGCCCCCACATTTCGTCCACCACCGGCAAAAATCGCCTGAGCCGAAAGCGTGCGGCGGAGACAAAACCATTGCGGTTTGCCTGCGGCCTCAACGGGGAACGGGAGCCGGCCGGGTCTAAAAACGCTCAAGCAGACGGTCGAGATAATCCAATTCCATCTTCGGGCGGCTGGGGTCACTCAACCGACGACGCAGTTCCTGCAGGATGGTGCGTGCACGCTGGACGTCGATGGCGTCGGGAACGCGCGTGTCACTGGTGTTGGGGTTGCCACCATTTGCACCTTCCTGTTGACCAGCCTGCCGACGCCCGAGCGGATCACGATTGGGCGCCGATGCCGTGCCCTGGCCCTGTTGCATCTGCTCGAAGATCTCCTGGGCGAACTGCTGCGCGCCCCGGCGCAACTGGTCGAGCGCCAGGGATTGCTCATCGGTGGCCTCGCCCATCGCTCCGCGCTCAAGCGCCTCTCGGGCGCGCTCCATCGCGCGTGCCGCGCCGTCCAGTTCATCCTGCGCGCCAGACGCCTGGCCCGCCTGACCGTTGCGCTGGAGTTCATCGAGAAGGCCTTGAAGCTGCCCGCGCAGCCCTTGCTGACGCTGGGCGAGTGAGCCCGGGGTGGCGCTCTGGCCAGGCTGTTGTCCGCCGCGCTGTCCGGGTTGAGGCCTGCCCTGTCCCTGCTGGCCCTGTTGCGGTTGTCCCTGGCCGAACTGCCCCTGCCCAGGCTGCCCCTCACCAAACTGTCCTTGGCCGTTTTGACCTCGACCGCGCTGCCCTTGGCCGTCCTGGCCTTCCTGGCCTTGGCCCCGCTGGCCTTGACCACGTTGCCCCTGCCCTTGCCGGCCTTGCTGCTGCCCGCGCTGACCTTGTCCCTGTTGGCCTTGCTGCGCGCCGCCACGTGACTGGAACGTGTCATCCATCAGGTTCTGCTGGCCCTGGATCAGTTCACCGAACTGTTCAAGCTGCTGCATGGCCTGATTGCCCTGCTGTCCCTGCTGGCCGCGGGCCATCCGGCCAGACTGGAGCCGCTCAAGCATGTCCTGGAGCTGGCTGAGCAGTTGCTGTGCCTCGGCCATGCGCCCGGTTTGCATCAAGCGCTCAATTTCGCGCAGCATTTCATCCAGATCCTGAGACGAGAGCTGCTGGTTGGGCGCCATGGCGTTCTGCTGTTGGTCGCCCGGCTGCTGACGCTCAGCCAATTCGCGCAGGAACCGGTTCATCGCCTCGCGCAAAGCGGCCATCAGCCGAGAAATCTCTTCTTCGCTCGCACCATTCTCGATGGCGTCCTTCAACCGCTCCTGCGCCTGGCGCAGCGCCCTTTCGGCGTCGCTGAGGTCACCATCCTCCACGTAAAGGGCGAGCGACCAGAGCTGGTCGATGACGGACCGGATCGTCTGGAAATAGGCGACGCGCCGCTCCTTGAGCGGATCGGCAAGCTCGCTCGACCATGCGCGCGCGGTCTCAGGAAGGTTCGCAATCGCAAGGCGCCGCAGTGTCGACTGCAACCCCAGCAGCACGGTGGTATCGTCGATGAAGCGTTCAGCCCCGATCATAAGGCCGCCGAGCGCCAGTTCCACGCGCGCCTTTTTCGCCGGATCGGTGATGAGCAAACGACGTTGTTCCACAAGCGCTTTTGCGAGTGGTTTGCGGAACGAGCGCTCAGGCGCCTTCATCTGCACAGGCGCACTGTGGCCCTCCTGGCCAGCCTCGTCGCGCGCGGTGAGCCGCAAGCGGATCGGCAGTCCTGCGTATGGATGTGCCGTGAGGTCCTTGAAGGCCTTGCCCTCCGCCGTCTTGGCGCCCGGCTGGGCAAGCCTCAAACCGAACGAGGGTGCCGCATCGCGGATGATCGGCTCGGCATCGGGCGCCAGATCCGGCAGCCCGTCCCCCGTCGCGATGGTGACGTCAGCGGTCGCGCCAACCACGCCGTAGTCATCCGACGCGGTGAAATCAAAGAGCAGAGCGCTGCGCGGGCTGACGCGCACATCACCCTTGAATGCGATCTCCGGCGCTTCGTCCGGGATAACCGCAAACTGCCACGTCAGGACATCCTGACTGCCACGCCGCAGCGTGTAGGTTGCCGAGCGCTTCAAGATGACGCGGAATTCCTGCACGCCCGGTGTGGTGGCTGCGGCATCGGCATCCGTTCCCGCACCCTGCAACCCGACCGCAACTTGGTCATCTGCACCACCACTGCTGTCCGCGTTGTCAGCACCTGCGCTGACGGGATCAATCCGCCGCGCCGTTCCGCCCTCAATGGCGCCCGTCGCCGGATTTCCCTCTGGCGCGACGGTTTCCAGTAATTCGATCGGCTGGCCGGCATCACCGGCAAACGTCTGGACCGTCAACACACTGCCCTGCGGTGCCTCCACCCGGCGCGCCTCATGGCTGTCGGGCGCGAGCACCTGCGAGCCATCGACCAGCAGCGTTGGCGAGCGCCCCGTATAAACCGGCGGGGTCAGCCAGGCGTCGATCCTGGCCTGCACAACATCATCGCTCGCCGCTCCCGCACCAAGGCCGGTCGCCCGTGTGAAGGCTTGATCGCCCGTCATCACGGCTGTGAAGACCGCAGCGAGGACCGTGAGCGCACGCAAGGCAAAGGGGTCGTAACGGTCCGTCCGAGGCCGGGGCGAACCCACGCTGAGCGCCGGGACGGCACGCGCAAGCCGGCGGCGGTGGGCTGACCAGACCGCTGCGCCTGTGCCCTCTGCCTGGCTGCCCTGTACCGTGGCGTCTTGCGCCGTGGCACGCCCGTCCCTGGGGTGACGCCCAACGCTTGGCACGCCCCCTGCGCTGCGTACCGGCGCATCGCCAGAGCCTGCCGCGCGCCCGTCCGCCAGATAAGTGCGATCCTCAAAACTGGCCGCAGGGCGGTGTTGGAGACCTGATTGGGCATCGATCCGGTCGATCGCCTGCGCGCGCGTTGGCCACGGCGTCCGCGCCAGCGGCACGAGCGTCATCAGGCCGAGCGCCACCACACCCCAAGTGGCCGCCAGATGCGCCTCGCGCGGGATCAGACCCACAAGGCCCCAGGCGAAAGCCATGTAAACGAGGAGCGCGAAAATGATGGCCGGCCAAAGCCGCTCCCAAACACGCTCCACCAGAATGGCAATTCTGGAGCGCAAAACCTTGCGCTCGAAAATGCCGCGCGCCCGGCTCTCTTCAGCGAGCACGCCCCGATCTGCAGAGCCGCGACCGCCATGATCGCCGGTTCCGCTCGTTGATCCTGGCCTTGCAGTGCGCACGGTCATCGCAACTTGCCTTCCTCATGGGCCCGGGTGGTGTGCGGGCCGCGTGGGCCGAAGTCTGCGCAGTCTCGCAGCCGCTCCGGGCGCCCAGCCGGATCGCCTGGATGTCTCATGCCGGACCAGTGGGCGCGACATCGACCTGAAAGAACTGTGCCCGCCAAAGGAAGACGGCGGGCAAACATACCAACACGCAGCGTGGACCTGCGGGCTTGGACAAGACAAGTGACATCCAGGTCAGTTTTGGCAGCCACCCATTAAAACACCACAGCCCGACCGATGCGCCTCACTTGGCTGCCGGCACGTCGAGCCAGTCCGCGATCGCATCGAGCCCCAGCATCTCCTCGTAGGTCTGGCGCGGGCGGACAACGGCAAATGCGTCGTCCTTCACGAGCACCTCGGGCACCAACGGCCTTGTGTTGTATGTGCCTGCCTGCACCGCACCATAAGCGCCTGCCCCCAGGATCGCGATCAGATCCCCGGGCGCATAACGCGGCAGGGGACGGCCCAGCGCCAGGTAGTCCCCGGTCTCGCAGACCGGTCCAACCAGATTGGCCGGATTGACGTCCGTGTCTTCGCCCGGCTCGCGCGCGCTGACGATCTCATGATCGGCCTCGTAGAGCGTCGGGCGAATAAGGTCGTTCATGGCCGCATCGCAGATGATAAACCTCTGGCCGTGGTTCACCTTTTCATAGATCACGCTGGCCGCCAGCAAACCGGCATTGGCTGCGATCATCCGGCCCGGTTCAAGCGCAAGCTGCAGCCCGAGGTCGCCCAGGTGCTGGCGAACAAGATCACCATACGCCTGCGGCGTCGGCAGGTCCTGCGGCCGCAAGACGCGATCTGTTTCGCCGCCCGCATCCCCATCGCCGCCCTCTTGCGCCCCGCCGGCGGTGTTCACCACGCGGGTAACGTCCAGGTCGGCCGCCGACTGGTAAGGCACACCGAGCCCACCCCCCAGATCCGCGTGCGTGATGGTGTGCCCGTCGGCGCGCAGCGTCTCGATCAGCGCGCGCATCAGCCGAAACGCCTCGTCGAACGGCTGCAGGCGGGTCAACTGACTGCCAATATGCATGTGCACGCCGCACGCCTGGATGCCAGGAAGCTCGGCCGCCCGGCGATAGAGCCTACGCGCGTCATCATAAGGCACACCGAACTTCGTGCCCGCCTGTCCGGTCGATATTTTCCGGTGGGTCTGCGGATCGACATCGGGATTGACCCGCATGGCAATGCGCGCGGTCGTGCCCTTGCCCGTTGCGACCGCGGACAAAGCCTCAAGTTCAGCTTCGGATTCCACATTAAAGGAATGGATATCCTGATCGAGCGCGTAGGCCATCTCGGCCCGTGTCTTGCCAACGCCGGCGAAAATGATGCGATCACCCGGGACACCGACAGCGCGGGCACGACGCAACTCGCCTTGCGACACAACGTCCATGCCGGCGCCCAAATCCGCCAGTGTGGCCAGGACGGAGAGATTGGAGTTCGCCTTGACCGAATAGCAGATCATGGCGTCCAGATCGGCGAACGCATCCGCGAGCAGCGCGTAGTGGCGGGTCAGCGTCGCGCTGGAGTAGCAATAGAAGGGCGTGCCGACGGCCTCGGAAATGCGCGAGAGGGGCACGTCCTCGGCGTGGAGCTCTCCGTTCCTGTAGCAGAAGTGGTGCATAACGCTGTGTCGCTCGCGGGTGGGTCGGTCGTCATGGTCTCGCAATGCCGCCAGGCGGCGCAGGACTGCCGGCTCGAGCCAGCAGTTCGGCGCTGGCCAAAAGTCTGACGCTGGCAGACAGCTCGGCGCTGGTCGACAGCTCGACGCTGGTCGACAGCTCGACGCTGGTCGGCACGGCGGCGACTGGTTAGGCTGCACAACGCGCCGGCAGCCCGGTTCACCGCGAAAACACCAAAACGAGCCGGCGGGCAACCGTGCGCCATTTGTGATGGGCCCGCATGGCGGCCGGGCGCAGCCAAGGAGGCGGCACAATGGACCTGGATCGCAACGCGCCGGACCGGGAATTGCGGCGGCAACCATACGTTCAGGAGAACGCGAAAGGCGCCCGCGACGCCGGCCTTGCGATCCTGAAACAGCGCTTTGGCGAGCGCCTGGCAACCAGCCAGGCCCTGCGCGAGCAGCACGCCCACGCCACGTCCTGGCTGGAGCGCCAACTGCCGGATGCCGTCGTGTTTGCGCACACAGAATCCGAGGTGCGCGAGGTGGTGCGCATTGCCGCAGACCACGCGGTCCCAATTATTGCCTTTGGCGCCGGCACCTCGCTGGAGGGCCACGTCAACGCCCCGCACGGCGGCATCTCGCTCGACCTGAGTGCCATGAACGCCATCAAGTCCGTGCGCCCGGACGATCTGGATTGCACCGTTGAGCCGGGCGTAACGCGGATGCAGCTCAACGAGCATCTGCGCGACACGGGCCTGTTTTTTGCTGTTGATCCCGGGGCGGATTGGGCAACGCTTGGCGGCATGGCCGCAACCCGCGCTTCTGGGACCAACGCAGTGCGCTACGGCACGATGCGCGACACGGTGCTGGCATTGCGCGCGGTGCTGGCCAATGGCGATTTGATCACCACCGGCAGGCGGGCCCGCAAGAGTGCTGCCGGATACGACCTGACCCACCTTCTTATCGGTTCAGAAGGCACGCTGGGCATCATCACGGAATTGACGGTGCGCCTCCATGGCCGCCCGGAGACGGTTCTTTCGGCTGTCTGTCCGTTCCGCTCCATAGAGGGCGCCTGCAACACCGTCATCGCGGCCATTCAACTGGGTCTGCCTGTGGCGCGTGTGGAGTTTCTGGATCCGGTTCAAATCCGCGCCTGCAATGCCTACTCCGACCTGGCGCTGGAAGAGGCGCCCACGCTGTTCATCGAGATCCATGGCACGCCCGTGAGTGCACGCGACACAGTGGACGCTTTCGCCGCGTTGGCTGGCGATGAGGGCAGCATCCGGTTCGATTGGGCTGATGCCGAAGAGGCGCGCAACGCACTCTGGCGCGCGAGGCACGATGCCTATTGGGCGGCGCGCGCGCTGCGCCCTGGCGCCGACAGCGTGGCCACCGATGTTTGCGTTCCTATCAGCCGGCTGGCCCAATGCATTCTGGAGACCCATGCTGACGCCGAGCGGCTGGGGCTCACCTGCCCCATTGTCGGCCATGTGGGGGACGGGAACTTTCACACCCTGCCGCTGATCGATCGCACCGATGAGCAGGAGGTGGCAGCGGGCGATGCCTTCCTCAAGCGGCTGGCTGAGCGTGCTATGGCCATGGACGGCACCTGCACGGGCGAGCATGGGATCGGCCAGGGCAAGAAGCCCTATCTCGAAGCTGAACTTGGACCACAGGCGGTGGACGCGATGCGTGCGATCAAGGCCGCGCTCGATCCGGCAAACCTGTTGAACCCTTCGAAAATCTTCTGAGCGGAGACACCGTGAAGCAGTGAGCGGGTGTGGCGCCCATTTCCATCCGGCTCGCCATGACGCGCGAAGCGGCTGACCATCGAGACACGCGTTAACGAAATATTAGCATTTGAACATCACTCATAATTCAACCTTAGGTTGAAGAGTAAGGTGTCATGCTTGTGTTTCTCCGCTTCACTCCGCTGCTTGCGGCCTGTGCATTGTCGGCTTGCGCCCGCCTGCCGTACAGTGCCGTTTCACCGTACGGCGTCCATGACGATACGGCATACCGAGCATCGCATGCGGGCTGGGCCCCAAGGGCGGCGGTCGGCGGCTTCCAGGCCTGCGCCCATACGGTCCCCGCCGCGATCCCTTGAGCGGTCGGCCGAGCGGTCACCAACACGGCATTGCCGGTTGGTACGGGGCGGAATTCCATGGGCGGCGCACGGCAAACGGCGAGATTTTCGATATGCATGCCCTCACCGCCGGGCATCCCACGCTGCCACTGCCATCGTTGGTGAAGGTCACCAATCTGGAGAACACACGCCAGCTCATCGTCCGGGTGAATGATCGCGGCCCGTCGGTGAAGCGGCGAATCCTGACCGTGTCACGCAAGGCGGCCGCCTATCTTGGACTATTGCGCAAGGGAACGGCGCGTGTGCGGATCACTTACCTTGGTCCTGCGACACTGTCAGGCGATGACCGACGCGAACAGCGCTTTGCCGCCCGCTTTTATGAGCATTAAAACGCCAGGAGGCATCGCAGATTTTCTGCACACGAACAATAATCTGCGGTGAGCAACAGCAATACTCTGGCACACCGCAGACGTGCGCACTTGTGATCAACTGACCCGCTTGCAACCAACCAGAAACCAGCGGACGGCAAGGGCGTTGCCTGAGATCATTGATAGCGATAGTTTCACGTCAATCTTGAGCTAATTCGGCCCGATGCAAGATGCGTGGAATTTACCGTGCGCCCATATCCTTCGAAAGCTCGACAGAACGTTCTTTCGGGAACACCGCACAGGCGCCGATTAATGGCAGAACATCACGCACTGAGGCGACGCCGCTTTGGCCGGCGAACAGTTCATCAGCACGGCTGGGTCAAACAGTCTGGTCTTCCGGATATGCCATGCATTGTGCGTGACCTGTCTGTGAAAGGCGCACGTCTGGAATTGCAGCGCCCAATGGCGCTGCCGCTCCATTTCGTCTTGTCCGTGCCGTCAACGGGCTTTCAGACATGGGTGATGCTGCGGCATCAGACGGGACCAATGGCGGGCTTGGAGTTCATAAGCGGCGACCCGAAGGCCGCAACCGCTTCCGCCCAGGGCCAGCACGTTTGTGGCCACAGGGTGGCGATGCGCATGCGCGGATCGTTGCGCATGAGCCGCGGGCTTGGCCTCAAAAACATGGCGAGCGCTATCATGGGGTACTAGAGCGCTTTCGACGAACTTCGGCTCGCCTCAACAGATCCTAGATTGTTGTTTTGGCACATTTTCCAGGACCGTTCAGCGGATCTGCTTTGCTGGAAAACGCTCTAACGTCGGCAGCGATCAGGCGAGTGCGTTTGCCAAGACGTCCTGCGGCGGCGTCCCATCGGCACCGTAGTTCAGCCGCTCAAAATCAGTCGCCTCGGCCTTGCGCCAATGAATGGACGTTGCCGACTGCGGATAGCGGACCTCGAATTCGCGTGCCTGCGGAAACGCCCGCGCCGCATGCCCACCGCGCAAAACCAGTTCCGTGAATTGACGCTGCGTGCCGTCGGAATGCGCAAGGATCGTCGATCCGGGTGCAAAGCTGAAATGCCCGTAAGGCACGTCGAAGATCGCACTGCGAATGTGCGCAATCACTTCTCGTCCAAGGCACTCCAGGACGGCAAACGATCCCGTGTGATCGGCAATGGCTGAGGGGTCGATCGACAGCTTGAGATTGCCGTAACCATCCCGATACACCACCGTGTTCTCCGGGACGTCCGGGATGATAGCCGGATCGAGATCCGGGCCCAGAAGTGCGCTAAATTCAGGCGCCATCGGCTCAACATCACCGGCGAGAAACTTGGCCGTGCAGATGGGGTAGATGTATCCTGAGCGAAATTGTCCAGCGCCATAGCGCCCGGCGTTGCTTTCTCCCTGGGTTGCCTGCAGCGCTTCCATCAGGATTGGAAACGCGTCAGATCCCTCAGGCACATGGAAGACATTGAGCTTCTCAATCTCGGGCTTGATGAATGACAGCGATGCCCCGGAATTGACCGCAAAAACATGCTTGCCATTGCGCAAACGTGCAATCACGAAGCCTTCACCCTGGTTGGTTCGGCGGGCTGCCTTGTCGTCAAGGCGTGGCGCCGTATTGACGAAAAACACCTGCCGCCGCGACGGTGAGAGAGGGTTCAGCGCCCGCCGCGCCAGAACGTACCCCGTCTCAACCGTATTAAAGGGCGAGACATCAACACGGTCCAGTTCCAGGATCGAAAGATCGTACTGATCGAACCAGAAATACAGATTGTCCTGGACAACACCGTGTGCGTCATCGTCGTTGTAATCGGCTATGACGACAATATAGAATTTATTCAGTTGGCGATGCATGGGTCAGCCCCCGCTTGTGTTCCGCCGGCTGCTTGTGCGTCGTGCTGGTGCCTCCGACATTCGCTCAGGCAGGCATGTCGCCCTTGGATCTTCTATTCGGTTTCAGGATCGGCGGTCCACAGGGACCGAACGCCAGCCGCGCTCCTTTAGCATGCGGCGCACAAAACGAATAGCAGCTGTCTCAGGGCTGTCGGGCATTGACGGCACCGACCCGTCACAGTTCATTCACAGGTCCGTCGTTCTGGGTTGGCCCAACGCGCGAGGCATCGCCGACAAATCCCTCCACGCCATTGGATCCGTCAGCATGGGATCCGTCACCACGGTGTCCGTCAGCATTGGGGGCGACGGAAAAAGGATCGGCGGACAGCACGTCGCCAGCCACCGGATCGCTGGCGCGGGGGAGGCCGGGCAGCCCCTCGTCGAAAACCGCAGGCTCGGCAAACGGTGCGTCGGCAAACCCATCGGCATCGGCAAATCCGCGCTGCTCAAACGCGCGAAGGTCACGCGCCCAGGCCGCCACATCGCCCAGCGTTGTTTTGACGGCCGTCACGCCCATCGCCGTTGTGGCAATCTCCCATTGCTCAGCCGCAGCAACCAGCACCCGCGACGTTGGCGTGTCCGGCAGGTCGTAGGTCCAGCTTTTCAACCCGGTTGCATTGAAGATGAGCAGGAAAAGCATGGCCACCGCCAGTGCAATCCGCGTTTTGGCAACGGCCGCGCGGGTCTCCAGCACGTCGTCCGCGACCGGCGCCACGCCATCCTCGGCAGCGGCTTGTTCCTCAACGGGCGCATCAGCCCTCGCCACAGCGTCGGGCAACGCATCAGGGGTGGCAACAGCGGGCACATCATCGACGCGGCGGCGTTGGGGCGACGTAACGCTCTTGTCCGCGAGCGAACCAGCCCGGCCTGACGCAGACATAACGCCAACGTCCTGCTGCAGCACCGCATCGACATTGGTCGCCCCTGCACTGCCGCCGGCCCACAGCGCGACCAGCCGAATGTCACTCGAGATGCCGTCAGCCCGGTCCTAAAACGCAACGCTGGGTGAATCACC
>CAZGNQ010000018.1:0-14139 GCA_964527285.1 uncultured Hyphomicrobiales bacterium
GACCCGGCAAACGCCAAGCCGCGGTCGTAATGGCAAAACGCCGGCCGCCCCCCCCGGCCCCCGCCGCCCCGGCCACACCACACGTCACCACAAGGTTGCGGGACAACGCGTCCCGCAGCCGTCAATCGGGCAATACTCGCTTAACCGTTGATTGGCTTTGCTTTTGTAATTTGCTGCTGGGCCCACATATTTTACGGGCAATTGGGAAACGGCAGCCGCCCCATGACGTCACAACAACAACCCGTATGGAGCCTATTCGGCACGGCTTCCTTGATCGCAGGTGCGGCCAGCCTGTTGATCGCACTTTTCTATTTCTGGGCAGCACCGCTTGAGCCCCAGCCATCACTGGAGCGTACGATCGCAGAAACCGCGGTCAACATTTCCAAAGAGGTCGTGCGGGTCATCCGCAAAGAGCCGGCGGTGTTGGAGCAGAAGGCCTGGACCCTCGACCGCACCGTTCCCCTGGCGGCTGTCATCTGCGGTGCGCTGGCGTTGATCTTGGCTGCCGTCGGCTATGTGCGCCGCGAGGACCATCGCCCCGTCGTTGCCGGCGCAGCACTGGGCGCCGGCGCGGTGGGCTTTCAGTTCCTGTCCTGGATCGCTCTGATGGGCGCTGGACTGGTGCTGATCTGGATCATCGTCGCCAACCTCGGCGAGATCCTGGGATCGGCGTGACCACGCGTAGCCGCCCCCCGATCCCACCATCGCGGCTGGGCCACGCGATCCGCTTTGCAGATCGGTCAACGCTCGATGGCCAGTTCCCGGCGCAAGCGCTCACGCCAGGACGGCGAAGCACCGCTGCCTTGATCATCGCTACGACCCTGGTTGCGGGGTGATCGCGCCTCACGTTCCCGGCTTTCCGCCCGCGCCTGACGCCGCCGCTCGCGTTCCTCCCCCCGTGCCGGGCGGACTGGGCGCTCGCTGTCGCCAACCCGGTCGCGGCCCACGAGCACAGACGCATCACGCTCACGGGCGGCTTTCACCAACAGAGCGATGGCGTAAACCCTGATCGTCTCGGCAAGTGGCGGGTTCACGTTGGGCGGCTTGGGCGTATCGACAAGCTCCATCGCAAGCGCGAGGCCGTCTTCCAGCCGGTCGAAAGCTTCCAGCTGTCGAAACACACGTGTGGGGGTGAGCCCGCCTCTGAATTTCCCTCCCATGCGGCGTTCACCGTGCTTGAGCAGGGCAAGGACTGGTTCGAGAACCGGGCGCTCATCGCACAGGGCATCTTGCACCCGCACCGACGCCGGAAAGAGCCCATCACGGCGGTATTCGTCACGGCTGAGCAGCCTCATCCGCTTGCCGTCCTCACACAGCCTCTCGCGTTCTCTGCGTTTGGACCGCGATAGCGCCGGCGTGCGCAGATCACGATTGCTCCGGCCCATCAGCACCAGCGCGTCGTCGCGCGTTTTGATGGTTCGATTGTCCTCAGCGAGCACGAGTTGAGCTTCGGCCATCATGTCACCCAGCCAATCGATTTCTCCGACGAGCGCAAACCCACGGGAGACCATTTCAAGATTGGGGCCCTGATCACGCAGCATGGCCTCAAAGGCCGTTTGGTCGCCACGAACCAGCTCCGTAAGTGCCGTAACGAGTTGCTCTCGGTCGTAAGGCCAATCAACGGTGCCGAGCTTGGCGGATGTCTCAGTGCTCAAAATGCCTGTCGCGCAACCCCGGCGCACGCGCGGTGTGCACTTGCGCTTCAAGTCGCGCCATTCCGCGTGGCGTTTTTCATAGAATATGCCACGATCGATCTGACCAGGAAGCCGGGTAAAGCGCCCATAGCGGATTTCGCCAACAAGCGGCGAGGCTGGGAAGGTCTTGTAGAAGGCGTTGAGGCGCTTGCTCAGGCGCTCAAAGGCCTGCTGACGGCTGGGGTCGCCCTCTTTCATCGCCTGGGCTGCGTTAACATCGGCGACCAGCTTGTTGAATGTGGCCTGAGCCGACGGGGCCCCAGCACGCTGGGCCTGCGCTTCGAGCGGGGCAGCGAACCACCCAAGGCCCGATGCGAAAAGTCCCACACCAGCCAGGCGGCACCCGGTGCGCCACCAGCGCCGCACGTATATCGATTTCATTGCACTGCTCCCCTGACACGCGCATACGCAATGGGAGTAGCATCAACGATCAAGGTTCACGATTGGCCGGTGGTGAACAGTGGTACGTCGTTTGCCGCCAGTGAATACGCTGACGGGTCACGAGAGCCGGGACCCAGCGTCAAACGCTGAGGCGTTGGGGCTCCACCGTCATCAATTCCTCAGCATCCACGCCGTCGAGCGCGGCATCGCCCACGGCTGCCGCGACTTCCAACGCGGAGCGTGACGGCTCATACTCGCGCCGGTCGGCCTGCGGCGTGACGGCGTAGCGCTCGCGGTAACGTTTGGAGAAATGGCTGGCCGACACGAAGCCCGCCGCAATTGCCACCTCGACGATCGGCAGATTCGAATGACGCAGCAGGCGACGCGCCCGCTCCAGCCGGACATCAAGGTAATAGCGCGCTGGTGACCGGCCTAAGTGCTGGCGGAACAGCCGCTCCACATGGCGGCGCGAAATACCCGTCACGTCGGAGATCTCTGACAGCGACAACGGCTCGGCGATGTTGGCTTCCATCAACTCTATGATGGTCAGCAGATGCTGGTTCTGGACGCCGATGCGGGCCCCGATCGGCAGGCGCTGGCGATCCTCCGCCGGACGAATACGGTCGATGAGGCACAATTCGCAGACCTTGGAGACGACCTTCTCGCCGTGGCTGCGCCCGATGATATGGAGCAGCATATCAAGCGAGGCCGTGCCGCCGGCGCACGTGGCGATGTTGTCATGCACATCAAACAACACTGAGCGCACGTCCACTTCTGGAAAGCGCTCCTGAAAGCCGGGCAGGTTCTCCCAATGGATGGCGCAGCGCCGCCCCTCCATCACGCCTGCGCGCGCCAGAATGTAGGCCGCCGTACACAAGCCGCCGAGGCCCACCCCCTGACCGTGGAGCCGCCGAAGCCAGGCAAACAGCTGCTGGTCCTCAAACTGCTCGACGCTGATGCCCGAGCAGACCACCACCATCGATGCTTGCGCAGGGTCCGCCGTCAGCCGGCGCGCCTCGTCGAGCCCCATGTCAACGTTCATCTCAACGCCGTTGGAGCCGCGTGCCGGCTTGCCGTCCTTTGAGATGATCGGCCACTGGTACGCCTCCCTTCCGAGCACGCGGTTGGTGAGGCGCAGGGCTTCGACCGCCATGGTGAAGGCGCTCATGGAAAAGTTCGGAGCAAGATAGAAATAAAAGCGCTTTGCCGGGGGGCTGTGCAGCACGGCGCGACATCTCCTGTGATGGTCAACGCCGCGACCTTATGGCGACGACGAATGTCGCATCTCAGCAGGTTTCGGGAGGCCACGCAATGGCTGTGAAATTGCTGCAGCGCATCATGAAATTTACTCTAAGCGCATGAGATTAATGATGTTTCAGTAACGGCAGTGTGTCACATGAAAGCCAGTGTGGGCCGGCGCGCCGCCCGATTGCGGCTGGTGTCCAAAACGCGCGTCACCGCCATGCACGACGCACGGCCGGTGGCCGGTTTGGGATGGCCGATGTCGCAAAAGGCGCCGCGCGATCTGGCGTTTGGGATTGTAGGAGAGGCAACGGAATTTGCCGGATGGATTAGGGTGTGGCTGCCGGCGGATAATGTGAACGTAGTCGCCGTGGTCGGGACAGCGCCCTGGTCGGTACAACGCCGCGGGCGAGGCGCCACCCTTCGTCGCACGGGAGACGCAGCGCGGCCTGTTTGCGCTTAAGCTCCGTGCGTAGTCGGCCACGGGCGCAGGCACCCGCGTTGAGCGCAGCCCCGCGGTTGCCCCGTCGGCCTCTCAGGAATTTGCAACGCCAGCCGGGTCCGTAACACACGGGCGGTTGGGGCGCAGAGGTGAAGTGATGAAATATTCAGCATGGCGTCTGCTCCGCCAGGGCCTTTCCGGCCACAAGGACTGGCAACCCGCTTGGCGCGACGCCGAACCGCGCAACGCCTACGACGCCGTCGTCATCGGCGGCGGTGGCCACGGCTGTGCGACGGCCTACTACCTCGCCAAGGAACACGGGATGACCAACATCGCGGTCATAGAAAAGGGCTGGATCGGCGGCGGCAACGCGGGCCGCAACACCACGATCATCCGATCCAACTACCTCTATGACGAGAGCGCGGCGATCTACAATCACGCGCTCAATCTCTGGAAGGACCTGGGGCGCGAGCTCAACTTCAACATCATGATGAGCCACCGGGGCGTGCTCAACCTCGCGCATGATGACAATGAGATGCGCCAGCTCAAACGCCGTGTGGAGGCCAACCGCCTCAACGGCGTCGACGCCGAGTGGCTGGATGCCAAGCAGGTCAAAGAGTTCTGCCCGATCGTAAACATCTCTCCCAACATCCGCTTTCCGGTGCTGGGCGCCACGCTGCAGCGCTCCGGCGGTGTCAACCGCCACGACGCTGTGGTGTGGGGGTACGCCCGCAAGGCGAGCGAGATGGGCGTCGACATCATCCAGAATTGCGAAGTGACCGGCATCAAGGTCGAGGCGGGCCAGGTCGTCGGGCTTGAGACCACACGCGGTGACATCAAGACGCCAAAGATCGCGAGCGTCGCGGCCGGACACACGAGCGTCATCGCCTCCATGGTGGACGTCCGCCTGCCCATCGAAAGCCACCCGCTCCAGGCGCTGGTGTCGGAGCCGATCAAGCCCATCAACCCGTGCGTGGTCATGTCCAACGCCGTGCACGCCTACTGCTCCCAATCCGACAAGGGTGAGCTGGTGATCGGCGCTGGTATTGATCCGCACATCTCCTATTCGCAGCGCGGCGGCTTCGGACTGATCGAGGAGACAGTGCAGGCCATCGTGGAGATGTTCCCCATCTTCTCGCGCCTGCGCCTGATGCGCCATTGGGGTGGCATCGTGGATGTGTGCCCGGATGCCAGCCCGATCATCTCCAAGACCGACGTGAAGGGATTTTATATCAACGGCGGCTGGGGCACGGGCGGCTGGAAGGCAACGCCCGGTTCGGGCCACGTGTTCGCTGATCTGGTGGCGAATGATGAGCCGAACGCCATTGCAGCCCCTTTCTCAGTTGACCGCTTCCGCACGGGCAAGCTGGTCGCCGAGCACGGCGCAGCGGCCGTGGCGCACTGACGGATGGCATGGCGCGGATGGCACGCCCGATGACCTGGCACCTTGATGACAGCGCCCAGACGTCCGCCGGTCAAGTGGCCTGCGGAACCGCAGGTCGTGGCCCGGCGGTCGTGCTGGCCCACGGTTGGCCATGGTCCTCTTTCAGCTGGCACAGGGTGATCCCTGCGCTCGGCCAACATTTCACCGTGCACTGGTACGACATGCCCGGCTATGGCCGCTCGGAGATGCGCGCCGATCAGGCCACCGGGCTTGACGTCCAGGGCCGCGTGTTCACCGAAATGATGGCCCACTGGGGGCTGGAGCAGCCCGGTGTATGGGCGCACGACTTCGGCGGCGCCACATCGCTGCGCGCGCATCTTCTGCATGGACAGGAGATTGCGCGCCTCCTCTTGATGAATGTCGTGGCGATGCGTCCATGGGGTTCAGATTTTTTCTCCCACGTGGGGCGCCATGTGGATGCCTTCACCGGCGTCCCACCACACATTCACGCCGCGATTGTGCGCGCCTACATCGAGGGCGCTCTGGTCAGCGATCTGGGCGACGGTGACCTCACGGCATTGGTTGCGCCGTGGTTGAGCGACGCCGGTCGGGTCAGCTTTTACCGGCAGTTTGCACAGGCCGACGAAGCCTTCACGGCCGAGATTGAGCCCCTCTTTGCGCAGGTGCGATGCCCCGCACACGTGCTCTGGGGCGAAGCTGATCCCTGGATACCGCTGGAGCGTGGCAAGGCCCTGCATGCGGCGATCGGCCATGCGGGTTGGGAGACAATTCCGCGCCTCGGCCACCTCCCGCAACTCGAAGCGCCCGGGACCCTGGCGGACCGCGCCATCACATTTTTCTCTGCCGACGGAGAGGGCCTGTAAGCATGCTCACAATCAATTGCCCCTATTGCGGGCCGCGCGAACAGCACGAATTCTCCTATGGTGGGGAGGCGCACATCGCCAGGCCGACCAACAGCGCCGAGTTGAGCGACGCGCAATGGGCTGAATACGTCTTCATGCGCACCAACACCAAGGGCGTGTTTGCCGAGCGCTGGTGTCACACGGCCGGGTGCCGTAAGTGGTTCAACGCGCTGCGCAACACCGCCACTGACACCATCCTCACCACCTATCGCATGGGCACGCCGAGACCGGACGTGCAGGTGACCACGCCCGAAACGCTGAGCACGCCGTCCGGTGAGCCGGTGATTGGATCGGGGAACGACGCCACCAAGATCATGCGTTCCGACGAGGCGCGCGCGGACGAGGCGACACGGCCATGAAACAGACCGTTACACCCAGCGACATCACTCAGCCGAACAGACGCAGCGAAGGCGGGCGGATCGACCGTTCGCGGCCGCTGAAGTTCTACTTCAACGAAAAGCCTTATACTGGCTTTCAGGGCGACACACTCGCCTCGGCGCTGCTCGCCAACGGCATTCATATGGTTGGCCGCAGCTTCAAGTATCACCGCCCGCGCGGCATCCTGGGTGCCGGCAGCGAAGACCCGGCAGGCCTTGTCCAACTGTGGCGCAACAAGACCTACACCGAGCCCAACACGCGCGCGACGGAGATCCGCCTGAGCGCAGAACTCGAGGCGTTCTCGCAGAACGTCTGGCCGTCCCTCAAGCGCGACGTTGGCGCCATCAACGACGTGCTGCACCCGTTTTTCTCCGCGGGCTTTTACTACAAGACCTTTATGGGTCCGCCAGCCAAGTGGATGCAGTTTGAGCCCATCATCCGCAAGGCGGCGGGGCTTGGCGTGTGCCCGAATGCGCCCGACCCTGAGCGCTATGAGCACGTCAACCGCCATTGCGATGTGCTGGTCATCGGGGCCGGCCCGGCCGGTCTCATGGCCGCACGGGCGGCTGCGGCACAGGGCGCGCGCGTTATGCTGGTGGAAGAGACGAGCGAAGTCGGCGGCCGGCTGCTTGCACGGGATCCAGGCGAACTGACGCTCGATGGCCACAGCGCCCATGCCTGGGCGGAGGACGGCGCAAACGCTCTTGCCGGCCTCGACGACGTGGACGTTCTCACCGACACCTGCGCGTTCGGGTACTACTATGACAACACGATCGGGCTTGTGCAGCAGTTGCAAGACCATCTGCCCATCGACCAGCGCGATCCCGACCGCCCCCGCCAACGGCTCTGGCTGGTGCGGGCGCGCGAGGTGGTGTTGGCGACGGGTGCCATTGAGCGTCCGCTCGTGTTCCACAACAACGATCGACCGGGGATCATGCTTGCGGGCGCGGCACAGACCTATCTGCACCGCTATGGTGTGCTCGTGGGTCAGACGCCGGCCATCTTCACCAACAACTCCAGCGCCTATGCGGCCGCGTTCGACATGGCGGATGCTGGAGCAAACGTCGCTGCCATCATCGATGCGCGCCGGACGGTTGAGCCACACCTGCTGGAAGAGGCCAAGCGGCGCAGCATCGAGGTGATCGACGGCGCAACGGTCACCAACACCGCCGGACGCATGCGCGTGGAGCGCGTCTGGGCCCACGAACTTGGCAATGACGGCAGCCTTGGCAAAGGACCGATCCCTGTGGAGTGCGACGTGCTGCTGGTTTCCGGTGGCTGGACGCCGAACATCGCGCTGTTCTCGCAATCCCGCGGCAAGCTCGCCTACGACGACACACTGGCAGGCTTTGCGCCGGCGCTGTCGTTCCAGAAGGAGCGCTCAGCCGGCGCCTGCAATGGCGCCTTTGCCGTGGAGGAGTGCCTTGAGCAGGGCCTGAATGCCGGGCGCCATGCTGCGCAGGCTGCTCTCGGCGCCGTCGGAGAAAAAACCATTTCAATCCCCGGCCAGCCGCAGATCAGCCAGGGCCCCGTCCACGCCACGCCTTACGCCATCCGCCCGACCTGGAACCTGCCCAGCGTTGAGAGCCCGGCCAACACCCGAGCGTTCGTTGATATCCAGAACGACGTCACGGCCAAGGACCTGAAACTGGCCGTCCAGGAGGGATATCGCTCCGTCGAGCATGCCAAGCGCTACACAACCGTCGGCATGGGCACCGACCAGGGTAAGGTGAGCGGCCTGAATGCGTTCGGTATCCTGTCGCAGGCCCTCGGCAAGCCGATCCCGGACGTCGGCGTGACCACGTTCCGCCAGCCCTACAAGCCCGTGACATTCGGCGCTGTGGCAGGCCAGCAGGCGGGCATGCTGTTCCATCCGCGCCGCACCACGCCCATGCATGACTGGCACGAGGCGGCGGACGCCACATTCGAAGTCGTGGGGGACTGGCTGCGGGCCCGCACCTACCGCAAGCGCGGCGAGAGCTTCCACGATGCGGTTCAGCGCGAGTCGCGCGCAGCCCGCACCGCCATCGGCATGTTGGATGCGTCCACGCTGGGCAAGATCGATGTGCGCGGTCCTGATGCGCGCACGTTCCTCAATCGGGTCTATTCGAACGCCTGGCTCAAACTTCCGGTCGGCGCCTGCCGCTACGGCCTCATGCTCAACGAGGACGGCATGGTGTTCGACGACGGCGTGACGGCCTGCCTCGCCGATGACCACTTCCATATGACCACCACCACCGGCGGTGCGGCCAATGTATTGGCGTGGTTGGAGGAGTACCACCAGACCGAATGGCCCGACCTGAAGGTGCATCTCACGTCGGTCACCGAGCAGTGGGCGGTCGCCAGCATCTGCGGACCGAAATGCCCAGAGCTGATGGCGGAGATCGTCGATGACATCGACACCGCGCCGGATAATTTCCCCTTCATGACCCACAAGTCCGGCCACATCCAGGGCATCCCCGCGCGGGTGTTCCGGATCTCGTTCACGGGAGAGATGTCCTACGAGATCAATGTGCCGGCGTCCTACGGCGCGTGGCTGTGGGAGTTGCTGATCGCACGGGGTGAGAAGTTCGGCATCACACCCTACGGCACCGAGGCCATGCACCTGCTGCGCGCGGAAAAGGGCTTCATCATCGTCGGGCAGGACACGGACGGCACAGTCACGCCGCACGACCTGCAGATGGGTTGGGCGGTGAAAAAATCGGCGGACTTCATCGGCGCCCGCTCGCTCACGCGCTCCGACACAACGCGCAGCGATCGGCCTCAGTTGGTGGGACTTGTGCCGGTAGACGAGCCGCGCACAGTCATCGAGGAGGGTGCGCAGTTGGTCAACACCCGCGATGATGCCCACCCGCTGCACACCAAGCCCGTACCCATGGCAGGCTATGTGACGTCGAGTTATTTTTCTCCCACGCTCAACCGATCCATCGCCATGGCGCTCGTCAATGGCGGGGCAGGTCGATTGGGCGAGATCATCTGGGTGGCACGCGCACAAGGTGAGCCCATCAAGGTGCAGATCACCCAGACCGACTTTCTCTCACACCTCGAACCGCTTGCAGCCCTGAGCGATGCGGACAAGACCGATGCTGCAGAGCATGCTTCGCACAACCACGAGGCGCATGTTTTGGAGAACGGAGCCAATCATGACTGACACCTCGGCATCGTCGGGCACAGGAAGCGGGCCAGCGCGCGCAGCGCCGTTCCGCACTTCGCCTCTCGGCCACCGCTCCACCATCTCGGCTGGCCATCCACTATCCCTGCGGGAGCTGCCGCACCGCGCGCTTGTGATCGTCCGCGGCGACGGTGACGTGATCGGCACGGGCGTGACAACAGCCACAGGCCTTTTTCTCCCCCGTGAGGTTGGCGGCGTAAGCGCTTTGGACGATCGCGTCGCCTATTGGCTGAGCCCCGATGAGTGGATGCTGGGCGGCGCAGCCGGCAGCGAGGCCGCGCTGGTCGCTGAACTGACCCAGGCGCTCGCGGGCATCCACGCCCAGGTCGTGAACGTGACGGACAATTACACCACGATCGAGGTGGAGGGCTCACGCGCCCGCGACGCGTTGGCCCGACTGACGGCGATTGATCTCCACCCCCGCGCGTTCACACCAGGGACGTGCGTCTCCACCACGTTCGCCAAGGGCCAGGCACTCCTCAATCTGGTTGGGCAGAGCCCTGAGCCCGATGCTGTGGGCAATGTGATCGACACCTTCCATTTGATCGTGCGCGCGTCGATGGCCGATTATCTCTGGTGCATGATCGCCGATGCGGGGCGCTCGTTCGGCATGCAGGCGCAAACCCCGCGCGGCACCCATGTGAAGTACCACCTGCCGCACTTCGAGTAGCTGTCGGCCGCATCCACAGCGCACGCGGCATCGTGATTGACCGGTGCGCTGCGCCAGCGCGTATGATCCCAGCAGTCGTCGCCATCACGTCGGGTGGCGATACCTCCGAGATCCTGCCGGGCGGCCTAATCATGCAGCGTTTGCTCAAGTTCTGTCACACCATCGGCGGCATCGGTCTGATGGGCTCCATGGCCGCGCTGCTGATCCTGCTGGCCCATGTGCCGGACCCGACGGGCGGCGCACCGGGCGATCTTGCGGCGTACGTGCGCATGACCGAGGCCATTGCTGCGGTGGGCAATTGGCTCTTTTTCCCCTCCGTAATGCTGACGCTGCTTGCCGGCATGGCATCCATGGCTGTCAACAAGGTCTATCAGAGCATCGGCTGGGTGTGGGCCAAGCTGGCGACGGGCTTCGTGATGTTCGAAGGGAGCCTCGTTGGCATCCACGGCCCGATCCGTCGCGAAGTGGGGCTGGCCGGTCAGGCGCTCGCCGATCCTGGCCTTGCGCCGCAACTGGGCGCCTCGGTTAACATGGTCTGGTGGACGCTGTGGGTGCTGATGTTTGTGGCGGCCGTGAACGTCGCCCTCGGCATCTGGCGGCCGCGCTTCAAGCGGTCGGTGGCGAGGGAGCCATCTGACGCGATCGGGTGATTACACTTTCGCAGCAATTCCCCTGGTGACGGACGCCCATTGGCAACCGCCAGCCGCCAGCCGCCAGCCAAGTTCATGGCGCTGTTTTGATCCGTGCTGCGTGACGCAAAAAAGGGCCATGGCGGTGCGCCACGGCCCTCCCAAGGTTTGACGTGTGCGCAGCCTTCAGCATTGGCCGCCAATGCGCACGAGAGGCATTCAGAGGTTCCCGCGGCTCAGTTCGCCGGCCAAATGGTCGGCCTGGCGTATGGCCAGAGCCACGATTGTCAGCGTCGGGTTCTCAGCCGCACCAGTGGTGAAAACGCTGCCATCGGACACGAACAGGTTCGCCACATCGTGCGACTGCCCCCACCGATTGACCACGCCGTCCCGCGGGTTCTCGGACATGCGGTTGGTCCCGAGGTTGTGCGTCGAAGGGTACGGTGGTGTCGGGAATGTGCGCGTCGCGCCAACCGCCTCGTAGAGCGCTGTGCCTTGTTTGTAGGCGTGGTTACGCATCGCGATGTCGTTGGGGTGATCGTCAAAGTGGACGTTGGGAGACGCCATGCCGTGCTGGTCCGGCGTGTCGGAATTCACCGTGATGCGATTGGTCTCCTGCGGCATATCCTCGCCAACGATCCACATGCCGGCCATGTTTTCGTAAGCGTCCAGTGCGGAGGTGAATTCACGCCCCCAGGCGCCTGGATCCAGGAAAGCGGCCATAAAGGGAATGCCGAGTGCCAGCGTCTCAAGCTCATACCCACCGACAAATCCGCGAGAGGGATCGTGCCGGGATTCGTCCTGAATGATCCCGGCCATGGTCGTCCCGCGCCACATCCGTACCGGCTTGTCGAAAACGGCGTAAACTGAACCTGTCATGTGGCGCATGTAGTTCCGCCCGACCTGCCCGGAGGAGTTGGCGAGGCCGTCAGGAAACATGTTTGACGCCGAGTTGAGGAGGAGGCGCGGGCTTTCGATCGAATTGCCCGCCACACAGACCACGCGCGCCTTCTGCATCTGCTGGTTGCCGTCCTTGTCGACGTAGACGACGCCCGTAACCTTGCCAGCCTCGTTGTGTTCGATCCGCAGAACATGCGCTTTTTCGCGGACCTCAAGGTTGCCGGTTGCTTCGCCCGCCGGGATATCCGTATAGGCGGTTGACCACTTCGCACCCCATTTGCAGCCCTGGAAGCAGAAGCCGGTCTGCTGGCACGCCACCCGTCCGTCATAGTCATCGCTGTTGATCGCCATGCGTCCGGTGTGGACCTGCGTGTATCCCAGCTTTTTCGCCCCGGCTTCAAACACCTTGAAATTGTTGCTGCCGGGCAATCCCTTACGCCCGCCGGTGCGCGTCACGCCCAGCTTGTTCTCGGCCTTCGTGTACCAGGGATCCATCTCCTCGGCATCGATCGGCCAATCGAGAAGGCTCGCGCCCTGGACGTTTCCGTAGGTGGTACGCGCCTTCCACTCATGCGGCTGGAAGCGCAAGGACGCCCCTGCCCAGTGGGTCGTGGTTCCGCCCACCGCCTTAACGATCCAGGCGGGCAGGCCGGAAAAATCCTTTGCAACGCGCCAATCGCCTGAAGTGGTGCGCGTGTCGAGCCACGCGAGTTGGCCGAAACTTTCCCACTCGTCGTTGACGTAATCGTCGGGCAGATAACGACCGCCCGCCTCAAGTGCGACGACGGAAACGCCTTTTTGTGCCAGCTCGTTCGCCAGCACGCCACCGCCGGCACCAGTGCCGATAATGACCACAACGCTGTCATCAGAGAGTTCAAATGGTGCTGCCATGATCCTCTTTCCCCCCTAAATCCAGCTAATGTCGTTGAAGCCGCGATCGATATAGCCGCCTTGCGAAAAGCTCTCGCCTTCGTATCCGAAAACCGGCCAAACCGCTTTTTGATTGTAAAGCCCCGTGACGAGACCGCCGCGTACCGCCTGGAAGAACGGGCTGTTTTCCTGCGAACGCAGGATCGCCACACGGTCCTTTTCCCAGCCGACGCTCATGTAACTTGCATGGCCAAGACCGACAGCAGCGGCATTGAGAGCGGCAACACCGGCCTCCACCATCTCCACTTTATCGGCGCTATCGTAACCCTTGACCGCAATGGCGTAGAATTCATCGGCTATGCGATCATGCGGATAAATGTCCCGCGCCATTTGAATGAGCGTCGCCATTGTCTCCGGCTTAAGATGTTTGACTTCCATGGCCCAGGCGGCGTTTGCGCCAGCAACAAATGACTGCCCTGTAACAAAGGCTGTTACACCGAAGGCCGTGCCTGCTCTCAACAGATCACGCCTGGTGAGCGTTGTTTTATCGAACCTGTGCATTCCATTCCTCCCATTTTCGTTCTTATTTATTTAAGCGACACGTCACTGGTAACGGCCATGTCGTTCAAGAACCTCAATTTTGTATCCGTCCGGGTCTTGAACAAAGAAAAAGCGCGCCATCAGGTGACCATCCCGATGGAATTCCTTGACATCATTAGGATTGAGGCCGGCGCCTTTGAAGCGTTCGTGCTCCGCGCGGGCATCGTCAACGCACACCGCTATATGGCCGTAACCATCGCCATGCTCATACGGTGCGGTTCGCCCCTTATTGAGTGTGAGTTCGATTTCGAAATCAGCCTCTGCATTGCGCAGATAGACAAGAGTGAAATCATCAAAATCAAAAGTATCGGCCACATCGAGATGAAAGGCCGCTCTGTAGAACTGAATAGACCGCTCAAGATCAAGCACGCGGAACATCGCGTGGATCGCTTTGGCCATGGCACCCTCCCGTTTTTTTTCAGGAGGTTAAATGGGTACTCACCAGCCGTGGTAGTAGCCGAATACTACGCGCGGCACGGGCCGATCATGCCGCAGCAACACTGTGCAGAAGCTCTCGGCGCTCCTCAGGCGATGGTTGTGCTCCACGCAGATGCAAGAGACAGGTCGTCCTGAGCATGGACGTGAAATTGCTCACCCCGCCGCGCAGCTCCATCACCTCGTCGTGCAGTTTGGAGACAAACTGCGGCGTCGACAGGCCCTGGTTTGCGGCGATCTCGTCAAGTATTTCCCAGAATGCGGTCTCCAGACGAACGCTGGTCGCATACCCGGAGAGGCGTATTGACCGGGTGACGGGCTCAAAGCGATCAGGGTCCTGCCCTGCAAAAATGCGGCACATTTTGTGGCTCCTGTGCGAACAGGGGCGAAGTGTTTGGCATTGCTCGCCAAGCGTCAAG
>CAZGNQ010000018.1:14239-24129 GCA_964527285.1 uncultured Hyphomicrobiales bacterium
CGTTCGCTGGCGCGACCGCACGCCGCAAAAGCGCTCAACGGTCACTTCGGTTTCGCTCCCACTGACGCACAGTCGCCAGGTATTCAACACAGCCCCCGCCCGGCATCATCCCGTCACGGGGATGTAAACCTCCGTCTGAAGGTCTGCCGCGTCGGTAACGGTGGGGTCGTTGAGGTACACCTCCCAGCACGGCATGCCCATCGACTTGCCGTGCGACTTCAGGTGTGCCGACGCCGCGGCATAGGTGGCGCCCAGACCAGAATAAGGCCCGATATGCAGCGTCTTCAGCGCCGCACCGCCCGGCGTTTCAGCGGCCTGCACCACACTGGCGTCTGGCTCAGTCAAACCCGCATTGGGCACGGCGCCGACCTTGGCAGCATCTTCGGCGGAGACAAAAAATGCCGCCCGCAACGTCATCCCGGTGCTGTCCATCGACACATAGACCGATAGCGGCGGCTCCTGAGACACAATACCTGCACGGCCCATGAAGGCTTGCAACGCGCCGTAGCCCGCGCCGAGGGCTGCGCTGATCGCGTCCGGCTCCATCGGGCATCGACTTTCCATGTAGATGTAAGGCTTTGGACTGGCGGTGATGATCTCCATCGACGGTGCTGTGCTCGACATGGCCTGCGCTCCCTTCAAAATCCGCCTTAAACTGTCAAACTCTGCCGATCCGCCTAGACGTCGTGTTGGGCGCATCTGCGGCGTCTACGCCCGCGGCCTGCACGCCAGAGCAAATGGCGTGCCCCGCGAAGGCAGGCCGAACTGGCGAGGCTGTGGCTACGGCCGCGCGTCCAGAACCATGCGCTGGCGACGCCCGCTCTTGTCAAACGGCGCTTATGCGTGCCACGCCGCGCCATGGCGAACACATCACCTGCACCGAACTTCATTGCTGGCGCCCAACGCGCGGCCCAGTGCCTGCGCGACGTCCTGCCCATGACGCCGCTGCAGCATAATCTGTTCCTGTCCGAGCGCACCGGGGCCCGCGTGTTCCTGAAGCGCGAGGACCTCACGCCCGTACGCAGCTACAAGATCCGCGGCGCGTTCAACTTCTTCCGCAAGGCGCTCGCCGAGATGAACGGTGGGGTAGCGCCACGCTTCGTGTGCGCGTCAGCCGGCAACCACGCCCAGGGGTTTGCATTTGCGTGCCAGCACTTCGGCGTTGACGGCACGGTTTACATGCCGGTGACCACGCCGCAGCAGAAGATTCAAAAGACGCGGATGTTCGGCGGTGCGCGCGTGCAGATCCGCCTGGAGGGAGATATATTCGACCAATGCTACCGGGCAGCGCTCGCAGAGGCGGAGTCGGCCGGTCATCTGATGGTGCCGCCGTTCGACCATGCCGACATCATCGAGGGCCAGGCGACCGTGGGCCTAGAGATCCTCGCGCAGATGACCGAACCGGTGGACGTGCTCATCATCCCAGTGGGCGGCGGTGGGCTCGCGGCAGGCGTGTGCCAGGTCTTGGATACATTGTCTCCACAGACGCATATCGTGTTCGTCGAGCCGAAGGGCGCACCAAGCCTGCATGACGCCCTGCGTGCCGGCCACCGGATCAAGCTCGACGGGATCGATAATTTCGTCGACGGCGCAGCGGTGGCCCAGGTTGGCGCGCTCAATTTCGACATCCTCAAGGGTCGGTCTGCCGACGACGTGATCCTCATCGACGAGGACGCACTTTGCGAGACGATCGTTGAAATGCTCAACGTGGAGGGCATCGTGCTCGAGCCGGCCGGGGCGCTGGAAGTGGACGCGTTGCGGCGCCTGCCGCGCGAGCTGCTGGAAGGGCGTACGGTCGTTTGCCTGACATCCGGTGGCAATTTCGACTTCGAACGCCTGCCCGAGGTGAAGGAGCGGGCGCTGCGGGCGGCCGGCCTCAAGAAGTATTACATCCTCCGTCTCCCGCAGCGCCCCGGCGCCCTGCGTGATTTCCTGGAATTGCTCGGCCCGCAGGACGACATCGCGCGCTTTGAGTATCTGAAAAAGTCGGCACGCAACTTCGGCTCAATCCTGCTCGGGATCGAGACCACGAGTTCTGAAAACTTTTTATCCCTTGAGGCGAAGATGGACGGCGCTGGTTTCCAGTTCCGCGATATCACCGGGGACGAAGTGGTGGCGAGCTTCATCGTCTGATCGCCGTCATGGCCCGCGGGCATGCGGGCACGGCTTACGCGTCGAACAGGTCCTGCTGCCCGGCTTTGGTGATCGGCTCCAGGTCCGCCACGCCGATGCCAATGAGGCGATAGGCCCGCCCATCCACCTCGCCCGCCAGCAGGGCCCGCCCCGTTTCATAGATCGTGCGTGCGTCGGTGGCCGGCCTGCGCAGCTTCTTGTTGCGCGTCAGCACCTGAAAATCCGATGTCTTCAACTTCAAGACCACCGTCTGGCCGGCCACGCGCTTCGTCGCCAGCCGGCCCGCCACCCGGTCGCTCAAGGCGCACAGGCGGTCGCTGAGATCGTCAAGCGTGCGCAGGTCCTGGTCAAAGGTGGTCTCCGCCGAGACGCTCTTAACGGCACGCGCCGGCGTCACATCGCGCGGATCCTCGCCGTTGACGTAGGCCGCCAGTCGGTGCCCGAAGCGGCCGAACAGGGCAACGAGTTGTTCGCGCGGCATGGCCTGAAGCTGCGCAATGTGCGTCAGCCCTTGGCGGGCCATGCGGCGCTCCGTTGCAGCACCGACGCCGTGAATGCGGGCCACCGGCAACGCGGCGAGAAATTCTTTGGCCTCCCCGCGACCAATGACGGAGAACCCGCGCGGCTTGTCGAGGTCTGACGCCAGCTTGGCGAGAAATTTGTTGTAGCTGAGCCCGATCGACACTGTGATGCCGACCTCGGCTTCCACCCGCCGGGCAATCCTGGCGAGGCACTGGGCGGCGCATTCAGTGCCGGCGTGGCGCACTTCGGCACTCAGATCCAGATAGGCCTCATCGAGAGACAACGGCTCAATGACATCCGTCTCATCAAGAAAGATCGAGCGGATCGCCTGGCTGACGGCGCGATATTTCTCCATGTCAGGACGAACGACAACGGCATCCGGGCACAGTTCCAGCGCCTTGAACATCGGCATCGCCGAACGCGGGCCATAGCGGCGAGCCACGTAACACGCGGTGGTCACCACACCGCGCCCACTGGGGCTGCCGACCAGCAGGGGCTTATCGCGCAACTCAGGCCGGTCTCGCTTCTCGACGGAGGCATAAAACGCATCGCAGTCAATGTGCGCGATCTCAAGCGTGGTGATTTCATCATGGGCCAACAGGCGGTTGCGCCGGCAGCTCGGGCACGCCCCCGGAGCACGCGCACCCTCCGTGCCATCGTCGCGGGACGGTGCAGCGCCCACCGCAACCGGCTCCGCTATCGCCTCCCATACCGTCTGGCAGTCACGGCACAGGACGCGGGAGTGTGGAGACGCCGTCATCTCCCGCCACTCCCGGTCATCCCAAACCGCCTCCGGCTATCACTCCGCCGCCATGGCGACGGGCGCGCCATCGCCCGCATCCGTGCGGGCCGCCGCTGGCGCGTCAGGCACCAGTTTTTCGATCACCTTGGCCGAGCACAGAACACCAGGCATGCCGGCGCCCGGATGTGTGCCCGCGCCCGTGAGATAGAGACCATCGGGACCCTCCGCCTTGTTGTGGAAGCGGAACCAGGCAGACTGCGTGAAGTGCGGCGCGATGGAGAACCCGGCACCCAGGTGGGAGAGATAGCGCTCTTCAAAGTCGTCCGGCGTCATGTAGAAATCCGCCGTGATGGTGTCGCGCAGTCCAGGCAGCATGGTCCGGCCCAGCGCATCCACGATCTTGTCGCGCAATTTTGGTCCCTCCACGGCCCAGTCCAGCCCTGCCGACTGGTTGGGAACGGGGCACAGGACGTAAAAGCTGTCGCAACCCTCCGGCGCGAAGCTCGGATCGGTCGCCGTTGGGCGGTGGAGATAGAGCGAAAAGTCATCCGCCAGCATCTTGCGCTTGAAGATGTCGTCCAGCAATTCCTTGTAGCGCTGCCCCAGCCAGATCGTGTGGTGGGCAACGTCCGGATACTGCTGTGTCGTGCCGAAATAAAGCACGTAAAGGCCCATCGAGACGCGCGCATATTTTCTCTTGATCTTGGCGCCAGTGCGCACCGCACCGTCGTCCAGCATGTTGCGGTAAAGGTGCATGGGATCAGCGTTGGAGACCACTGTGCCCGTCACAATGCGCTCGCCACCCTCCAGCAGCACGCCCGTCACTTTGCCGGCCTGTGTTTCAATCCGCTCAACGGTCGTACCAAGGCGCACCTCCACGCCTTCCTCCGCCATCAATCGGCCGAGGCCATCGACCAGCGCGCCTGTTCCGCCCATGGCAAAAAACACGCCCCACTCCCGCTCCAGGTAGTGGATGAGACCATAAATGCTGGTCGTGTCGAACGGTGATCCGCCCACGAGCAGTGGCTGGATGGAAAACGCCTGGCGGATTTTCGGATGCTTGATGTGCTTGGAGATGAGCTGCCACACAGTGAGGTAGCTCTGCAGCTTGACCAGCGCCGGTGCCTCTTTCAGCATCGACCAAACGCTGTGGAACGGCTGATCCGACAGGCGGGTGAAGCCTGCGTCGAACAAGGCCTTGGAATGCTTCAGGAGGTTTTTGTATCCCTCCTGGTCCTCCGGAGAATAGCGGGCAATTTCCGCCAGCGTGTCCTCAACGGTGCCCCCGTAGTCGAACGTTGTGCCGTCGGGGTAGTAGAAGCGATACCAGGGATCGAGTGGCACCAGCGTTACATAGTCATCCATCGACTTGTTGAAGAGGTCGAAAAGCTCGGTGAAGAGAAATGGCGCAGTGATGACCGTGGGCCCCGCGTCATGGCGGAAACCGTCGCGCTCGAACACCTGCGCCCGTCCGCCGAGCTTGGGTGCGCGGTCCAGCAACGTCACGTCGTAGCCTTTGGCGCGCATCCGCAGCGCCGCCGCGATCCCTCCAAAGCCCGCACCGATGACAACGGCGCGGTTGCCGGCGCCTTCCACCACCTTCTGCATCGTGTCATCTCCGTACCGGGGCCGCGCCTCTCAGCGATCGCAGCCACCTCCAACAATCGATTTGCGGCTCACGGCTCAATCACAGGCGCCGTCCGTAGTGCGGCCAGATTTGCGCTGCCCGTGCAGAAACACGCGATGCGCAACTCGGCAATGACCGCGTTGAAATGATCGATCACGGCTTGCGTGCTTTGCGTTGCAGCTTCCAACACGTGTGCCGCTTGACCAACGCAGTCAGCGCCCAGACGGATGGCCCGTGCGGCGTCAAGGCCCGTGCGGATCCCGCCAGACGCAATCACACCGGTCGAGCGCGGACACGCCACGCGCACCTGCCGGAGCGCCTCGGCCGTTGGAATGCCCCAATCTCTGAAGGTTGCCGCGATCCGAGCGCGGTGCGGATCAGGTGAGCGGGCAGCTTCCACACCGGCCCAACTCGTGCCGCCCGCGCCTGCCACGTCGATGACCTGCACACCGGCATCCACCAACCGGCGCGCGATCGCTCCGCTGATGCCGGCCCCCACTTCCTTGGCGACCACCGGAACGGGCAGCGCGCGGCAAACGGCTTCAAGCCCTGAAAGCACCCCGCGCCAATCCCGATCACCACCGTCCTGCACGGCCTCCTGCAGCGAATTGAGATGCACAATGAGCGCGTCGGCATTGATCATTTCCACGGCCGCCTGCGCCGCCTGAGTGCCGCGCGCCCCGATGATCTGCGCTGCACCCAGGTTGGCCAGCAAAGCAATATCGGGCGCCAGCGCACGCAGATTGCTCCCGAGGCCAGACGCGCCATCACCTTCCAGCGCAACGCGTTGTGAGCCCACGCCAAGCGCCAGCCCCAGGGCCTGCGCCGCCTCGGCAAGGTGCGTGTTGATACGCTCTGCCCGATCCGGCCCGCCCGTCATGGAGCTGATGAGCAAAGGTGCGCTCAGCCGCCGCCCGACAAGCGTGGCCTCGAGATCGATCTCGTCAAGCGAAAGCTCAGGACACGCATTGTTGACAAACCGCACGCGCTCCAGACCCGTGGTCACGGACATGCGCGTGTCGCCACCAGCCAGAACGGCCTCGATATGCTCGGTCTTGCGTTGTGAAATCCCGGACATGGTCACTCCGGCGCTGCCCCGCGCCGACGGGCGGATGGGCGCGCTGCGCGGCGCTGATCCGGTGTCATTAGCCTGCCACTAACACGACGGTACGGCGCATGGTCAATGGACACGAACGCCAACGCAGCTTGACAAGCGAACGGAGCAGCGGCGGCCGCTGGTGTCGACAACCGTTCGCCAGCCAATTGCGACCTGTTACTTCGATGCGCGAAGAGGTCCAGACGATCAAAACAGGGCCATAGTCGTACCACAGGGGTGGCGGTATAGCGGGGGTGTCCGCAGACCGGCCACATTGTCCGGAAAAGTCGGGGTGACAAGACAATGACAACCGGCATGCCGCCAGATGAACCCAATCACCCAATCGGCGTTGGCCCTGACGCTGACGACACGCCAGCTGACCGCCAGCCCGGCGCCCGCGATCATGCGGCAGACACTCCGACCGCCCCAGGTACCGAGCCTGGGACCGCCCCAAGTACCGACCTTGGGACCGCGCCCCAGCGCGATGCCGACACCCAGCCGTTGTTCCAGCGCCCAGCAGGACGCGGCGCGCTGATGCAGAAGGCGACAGCCGCACTTCAGGCCGGCACGCGGACACCATCGCAAGACGCAGAAGCAGCAGCAGCAGCAGCCCGAACTGCTGAAGGGAGCCCCGCGGACCTGCCGGCAGATCTTGAAGACCGGCCCTATTCAGCCACCGCAAGCGCCATGGGCAGCAGCAGTGAGGCGGCGCGCGCAACGGTTGCGCCTGCTGCTCTCGTGCCGCTCGCCCAGCGCCAGGCCGCCGCGGCGCGCCAGAGCCCACCACCGAAACGCACACCCACGCCCTTTCAGCAGCGCCACCTCGCACCGCGCACACCGCCGGAGCGCCCGGCCACGCCCGTGATGGCGAGGGCGCACCCCACACCGGCCCGCGAAGAGCCCCCATCGCCTGAAGACGCGGCCGCGCCCGTTGGCGCCGCTGCCGACCCCCACAGCCATGACTTTGAGGATGGCTCCCGACGGGGCGACGTCGCTGGAGCCGCAGAGCCCCGTTCGCATGACGCCGCACCGTCTGCCTCAGGCCTGCGGCAAGACCGGCCACCTCTGGCTGAGCGGGCGCGACTGGCCCAGAACGAGCCGCCGCGGACAGCCTCGCCGGCTGGAGCTCAACCGGTTCATTCCCAAGCACCACCCACAGCAGCGCCACCCTTGCATGAACGCGCGCCGGCCACGCCTCAAGCGGATCCCACCGTGACAACGCCTCCCGACGTGGCAGATGCGGGCCCGCCCGCCGCGCCTGCGCCCCCACAAGCGTGGGGAGATACCGGTGAAATCCCTGCCGACGCGCGCACGCAATCGATCGCCATTGCGCCCACAGTGGGTGCTGGCGCGAGCGCCGGCGCGGCCGCCCCAGCATTGCCATATCGCCACCCCACAAACGAGCGCACCGCCGCCCCGAGCGTTGCAGAGCAGGCCGCTGCAGCGCCCGTCGTGCTCGACGTGCGCACGGTGACCTTCAAGCTGAAGGGCAAGCGGATCCTGCGCAATGTCGACTTCGCCATCGCCGAAGGTGAAATCCTGGTGCTCCTGGGCCCCAACGGCGCCGGCAAATCGACGCTTGCCAAGAACATCACCGGACGCTTCCGGCCCGAGACCGGACGTGTGCGCGTCGCGGGTGCCGACCCGGCCACCGATGCCAGTGCGCGCGCGGCCATCGGCATCGTGCCTCAGCATGTTGCCATCTACCCAAAGCTCACCGGCCTGGAAAACCTGATCGCGTTCGGTCGGCTGATGGGGCTCAACCGCCACGAGGCCGACACGCGCGCGCGCCAGGGCCTGCGCCGCGTCGGCTTGGAGGAGCGCGCACATGCCCGGGTTGAGACGCTGTCGGGTGGCATGCAGCGACGGGTGAACATCGCCGCCGCACTCCTCCACGAGCCGAAACTGCTGGTGCTCGACGAGCCGACCGTTGGCGTGGACCTCGCTTCACGCCAGGCCCTCGCCCAGGTGCTGCGCGATCTGCGCGACGAGGGCCTCGCTATTCTGCTCACCACCCACGACCTGACGGAGGCCGAGACCCTGGCCGACCGGATTGCGGTGCTGGTGGCCGGTGAAATCGTGGCGGTCGGCACGCCGGACGACGTCATCCACCATGCCTTTGGCGGCCGGCGGATGGTGACGATCAGTCCGATGGCGGTTCGCGGCGCCGATGACGAAGCGCTCAAGGCGGCCGCTGTCGGCAGCGAGGCGTTCATGGCGCGACGCCTGCGGGACGCGGCACTGCGCATGGGCCTGACGACGCCGGACGACGGTCTGACGTGGAGCGGGCTCGTGGATGTGAACGACCCTGTCGTCCGCGGTGCGATGACGGACGTGCTGGCCGCAGCGCCGATGTCGCGCGAGGTGCGCATGCGTCGCCCGGGGCTCGATGCGCTCTTGGAGCACCTCGCGCCGTCGTCATCCGGGTCGGTTCAATCAAACCCGGATGACGCTGCCGCCGAAACGCCTCGAACGCCTTGAACGACTGGGACGATCGCAGAGCCGACCTGTGGCCAGCACGGCCACGGGCCCAACCGTAACGCTGACCGCCGGCTGGCGTTTTGCCGGCGCAATTCTGGACACACACATGAGATGGTCCGCCTTCTACGTGATGGTGCTCAACGTGCTGCGCGATCCCGGTGCGCTTGCATCGGTGTTCATCATGCCAGCCTTTGTGTTCGTGATCTTCGCCATGATCTTTTCCGGCACGTCGGGCGGGGCGATCGACGTCAAGGTTGCCGTGGCCAACGAGCGCGATACCGAGGCCTCGATTCTGCTTGAACAGGCGATCTTCGATGAGGACCGCATCCGCCGTGTGGGCGACGAGGAGGCTTCTGCGGATGCCGTGCGCGAGATGGTGCGCGACGGCACGGCGGACGTGGGGCTCATAATCCGCGCCGGCCCAGGCCGCTTGGACAGCCCGGGAACCGAGCAGGAGGCACTGCTCGAGGTGGTGACCGACCCGGCACGTGAAATCTCGGTTAAGATTTTTCTCGGGGCATTGCGCAGTGCCTACGCCAAGGCGCTGCCGGACGGCTTCGTCCGCGCCATCGTCCGGTTTCTCGGCTCACGCGTGGTCCAGTTCACACCCACCCAGCGCGTGCAGCTCTCCCAGGGCATTGGCGCCATCCGCGAGGGGCGCCCCATACCACCGCCACGCACGGGCGGTGGCGCCTTCGGTATCGGCGGCGCGCCGGCAGCCACACCGACGGCTGATCGCGGCGCAAACGCCAACGCGGACGTGCCGTTGCCCCGCCGGATCGGCGCTCAAGAACGCACCAACGCGACACTCAACACAGACCTGAGCCGCGAAACGGATGACGGCGCGGAAGCAGCCCGGTCCGAAACGGACAGCCAGGCGGAGGCCGCGAGCGAAGAAGAGGTTGTTATTCGCCTCAGCCCAGAGATCGTGCGCACCAACGTCGCCGGCCGGCCTGAAGTCCAAAGCGGCATCAGCTACTACGCGGCCGCCGTTGCGATCATGTTTGTGATCTTTTCCTCCATCAACGGCGCCATGACGCTGCTTGAGGAGCGCGACACCGGGCTCATGGATCGCCTCGCCATCGGCCCAGGCGGGACGAATGTGCTGATCGACGGAAAGTTTGCCTTCCTGGTCGCCCAAGGCATCATCCAGATCATCGTCATATATCTCGTGGCGTGGCTTGCATTTGATGTGGATCTGCCCGGCAACATCGCACTGTGGGCGGTCACCACCGTCGTGGGGGGGGGGGGGGGGGGGGGGGGGGGGGGGGGGGGGGGGGGGGGGGGGG
>CAZGNQ010000019.1:0-23995 GCA_964527285.1 uncultured Hyphomicrobiales bacterium
AGCCCGGCGTCTGTCGGTTCGATCACGGCCATCTCGGTGACGACGAGGCTCACGCGTCGCAGTGCTGTCACCGGCAAATCGCATTCCGGCACAATTTTCGGCGTGCCCTTGGAGGCATGCACCATCGCGACGATGACGTTTTTCGCGCCCGCCACGAGGTCCATGGCGCCGCCCATACCGGGCACCATCTTTCCAGGCACCATCCAGTTCGCCAAGCGCCCCTTGGCGTCCACCTGGAGGCCGCCCAGCACCGTCACGTCCAGATGCCCGCCGCGGATGAGGCCGAAACTCATCGCGCTGTCGATGGAGGCCGCACCCGGCACGGCCGTGACGAATGAACCGCCAGCATCGGTCAGGTCCGGATCTTCCATGCCTTCCGGCGGGCGGGCGCCCAGTCCGATGACACCATTCTCCGCCTGGAAGAAAACATTCACATCGGCAGGCAGGTAGGTCGCGACGAGGCTCGGAAGACCGATGCCCAGATTAACGAGGGTGCCGGGTTTTATCTCCTGAGCAACGCGACGGGCGATCAACTCCTTGGGGTTCATGCCGTCTGTCGTCATCGCAAGGGTCCTCCCAACGCCAGCGTTGCGGCATCGCTCAGTGCGCGCGCTCAAGCATGTGATCGACAAGGATGCCTGGGGTCTTGACAGCGTCCGGCGGGATCATTCCGACCGGCACAATCTCCTGCGGCTCGGCAACCACCACATCGCCGGCCATTGCCATGATGGGATTGAAATTGTGCGCCGTCAGCGAATAGTCGAGATTGCCGACATAATCGGCGTGTTTGGCCGCGATCAGCGCAAAATCTCCGCGGATGGGCTTTTCGAGGAGGAAGGTCTCACCATCGATATCGATGGTCTGTTTTCCCTCCGCAATGCGGGTGCCAACGCCCGTCTTCGTGAGCACGCCGCCCAGGCCAACACCGGCGGCGCGAATGCGCTCAACCAGCGTGCCCTGCGGCACCAACTCGACTTCAATCTCGCCGGCGATCATTTTCTGCTGTGTCTGCGGGTTGAGCCCAATGTGCGAGGTTACGACGCGGGCCACACAATCAGCGGCCACCAGCTTGCCGATGCCGAAGTCCGGCTTGGCGGTGTCGTTTGCAACAATGGTCAGATCCCGTGCGCCGCGCCGGACCAAAGCGTCAATGAGACGGTGTGGCGAACCCACGCCCATGAAACCGCCGATCAGCACCACGGCGCCATCGGGGATGAGGGCTGCCGCCTCCTCAGGCTTGCTGGCCTTTTTCACGCGTTTGCCTCCCCCTCACGACGTGTGCGGGCATCCGATGTCTCGCCGGCGCGGCGTTTGCGTGTGGCCTGTGCCCGGCGTCACGGCGCAATGCTTCAAGAGCTTAATTCAGCAACCAGTGCGCGGGCAATGATGCGTTCTTCATCCGTCGGGATCACCAGGACCTGCACACGTCCAGTTCCAATGGCCATCGCATTGGCCGTGTTGGCCGACGCATCCACGCCGATGCCCAGCCAGTCCATCCCTTCGCACACCTTCGCGCGCACGGTGCGTGAGTTCTCGCCGATACCGCCCGTAAAGACCAACGCATCGAGCCCACCAAGAACGGCAGCCAGTGCGCCAACTTCGCGGCGGATGCGAAAGACGAAATAATCAATTGCCTCCGCGGCTGCCGGGTTGTCGCTCTCTTCCAGGGCGCGCATGTCGTTGGTCAGCCCGGAGAGCCCCTTGAGGCCGCTCTGCTTGTAGAGCAGGTCGGCGATCTGAGCAGATGTCAGCCGCTCCTCATCGAGCAGGTAGAGCATCACGCCAGGATCAAGCTGGCCGCACCGCGTGCCCATTGGCAGGCCATCGAGTGCGGAAAAACCCATTGTCGAGGCGACGCTTCGCCCGGCCGTGACAGCGCACATGGAGGCGCCGTTGCCCAAATGCGCAATGATCACGCGCCCATCGGCGATGTCCGGCGCGACATTGACCAAGTGGCCGGTGATGTAATCGTAGGACAGGCCGTGGAAGCCGTAGCGCCGCACGCCTTTATCAAAATAAGAGCGCGGCAGGCCGAACGTATCACTCACCCAGGGCTGGTTGCGATGAAACGCCGTGTCGAAGCACCCGATCTGCACGGCTTCGGGGAACACGCGGCGCGCGGCCTCGACGGCAGCCAGATTGTGCGGCTGATGCAAAGGCGCCAGCGGTTCAAGCGCGCGCAGCTTGGCAATCACGCTGTCATCGAGCACCGTTGGGGAGGTAAAATCGATGCCGCCGTGGACGATCCGGTGGCCGACGCCCGTCACGTCAGCGGCACCAATGTGGCTCCGCGTCTGTTCCAGTATGGCCGACAGTGCAACGCCGTGGTCAGCCGCGCCAAGATCGAGGCGCTGTCGTTGTGCGCCGGGCACATCGATGGACAATCGCGCGGCGGGCCCGAGGTTCTCGACCTGGCCGCGCAGGCGCTCAACCGGTTCAGCACCGCCGTCAAAGACCGCGAACTTGATGGATGATGAGCCAGCGTTGAGTGTGAGGAGCGCAGTCTCGATCATCGTGGATTGACCCAGGCGTCATAAAGGGCTGCAACAGCGCAGGAGGCCAGCCGTGCCTTGTCGTCATCGGCTCGGCTCGTCAGGATCACCGGGCAGCGTGCACCAAGCACCAGTCCACCAGCTTCCGCATGCGCCACGAACGTCAGTTCCTTGGCGAGCATGTTGCCCGCCTCAAGGTTCGGCACGATCAGCACATCTGCCCGCCCGGCCACAAGGGATTTTATCCCCTTCGTCTTGGCGGCCTCCACGTCCACGGCGTTGTCCATCGCCAGCGGTCCATCGACAATGCCGCCCTTGATCTGCCCGCGCTCCGCCATTTTGGACAGCACAGCAGCATCCAGTGTGGACGGCATCTTGGGGTTGACCGTCTCCACCGCTGAAAGCACGCCCACCTTCGGCACCTCGATCCCGAGTGCCCGGGCCAGATCAATGGCGTTCTGCGTGATGTCGACCTTGGCATCGAGATCGGGAGAAATATTAATCGCCGCATCTGTCACAAGAAGCATGTGGTCCAGGCCCGGCACGTCCATCACGAAGACATGGCTCAGCCGGCGCGTGGTGCGCAGCCCGCCGTCTTTCTTGATGATGTGGCGCAGCAACTGGTCGGTGTGCAGGTGCCCCTTCATGACGGCGCGCGCCTTGCCCGCGTGGACGAGCGCCACGGCCTCAGCGGCGGCGGCACTATGGTCGGCGATGTCGATCAGCTCGAACGGGGTCAGGTCAGCGTCGATTTCCTCCGCCGTGGCCACGATCTTTGCCCTGTCGCCGATCAGGATCGGTTGGATGAGCGTGTGGCGCGCGGCCAGCACGGCCCCGCCAAGGGCATTGGCCTCTTCCGGTGCCACGACAGCCGTTGGGATCGGCTCAAGCGGCTCTGCCATCGCCAACATGCGGTCGAAATGGACGTGCCGGCGGACGGTCAATCCCGGAACGTCGTCCGCCGTGAAGCTGACCTTTGTTGCGGGCGCCACCACCTCGGCCTCGCCTTCGACGAGGCGCGTGCCGTCTGCGCGGTCAATCCAGGTGTCCAGCGTCACCAGCCGGTCCTCGGCTGTGCCTTTTGCCCGCACGCGGACGTGGACGCTCACCTCGTCTTCGGCGTGTGCGCGGTCCAGGAACTTCAGGGTTTGTCCCCGGTAGAGCGTGCCCGGCCCTGGCAGAACATTACCCAGCAAGCCGGAAATCAGCGCGCCAAGCCACATGGACGGCGCCACAGCTTCGGGCAAGCCGTCGCCGTCGCCATCGTGCTTGGGCAGGTGCATGGGGTTCAGGTTACCCGACGCATGGGCGAAGACGTACAGATCGTCGGCGAGGCACAAGCGTTTGAGGTGCGCCTCCTGGCCGACCTCAAGCTCATCCCACGTGGTGCCGGTGTAAGTGTGTGGGGGGTGAGTGCTCATTCCGCCGCCGTGTTGCTGAAGTCCACCACGTTGGACGTGGTCCCACGGTCCGGGGCCGCTTGTTCACCACCCTGAGAGACCACTTCGGGGGTCGATTGTGAAAGCATTTCCGGATGCGGTTCAAGCTCGAGCACCTCACGCATGCCTGCGATAAGATTGCGGGTGCGCGGCTCCATTTCAGCCCAACTGCCCACGATGTATTCGACCAGCGCCATGGCCTGCGTGCGGTCGTCCGCCAGGGGCAGCAAATCCTTGAGCGTCTCAAGCCCGTCCTGCGGCTCAAAATGCGCAATCAACGTCTGCTCGTGGATCAGCCGCGCACGGTGCGCCGGGTCGAGGCTGACGAACGGCTCACGCTGCGTGAGGACCTGGGCTGATCGCTCCAGCCGATCGCGTCGGACGTTGCCGCGTGTGTCCGCCAGCAGCACCAGCATGCGCACCACCGCTTCCGGCAAGCCACCGCGACAGATCGCATTGAGCGCATCCACCACCTCGGGCAGATTGCGCAGTTCCTCCGGCATCTTGCGCGTCCGCGCGTGGGTGTGCGTGTTGCCGAACCACTGGCCCCAGGGGCTCGCGTAGAGCGTCAGGAACGTCAGCTCGTACCAGGCTGAGCGCATATCCGCGTAGGTGTGGAGCGACTGCTCGACCATGTCCGCCCACAGCCGCTCCGCCGCAACGAACGGATTGTCGGCGTTGGCCGGTTGGCGCTCGGCGCGGGTCTTTTCCGCCAGTTCGCGCACCGGCCCCATGGCCGGATTGTTGCTCGCCATCATCGAGCGCTGCAGGCGCATGGGGTGAAGCTGGCGCGCGACAGCGGCGGCGTCCTCGCTGACCATGGAGCGCACCAGCGGGCGCAGTGTCGTCTCATAGGCTTCGGCCAACTGTTCGGACATGCGCGCCACCGCGGCAAAGGCGGGCTCTTCCTCACGGCCCGTCCCCAGAGCCAGGATGTCGGTCATTTTGCGGGCGTGGAAACTGACCGTGAACTGCTTGTCGTGACCTTCGCCCACCACATTCTCAATGCGCATCTCATGCAGGCCGGGCGGCAACGCCTCGATGGTCTTGACGGTTGATGCCATCTGCGTGTGCTCGCGCTTGGCGACCGATGAGGAGACAAAAATTCCGAGGTGGCCCACCTCCTCGTGCACCATATAGATGATCCGCTGGCCACGGATCTGGATTTCCGTTTCGTCGGCGTAGGTGTCGACGATCCAATTGAGCGCCTGTTGCGGCGGCGTGATGTTGTCGCCATGGGAGGCAAATACAATGATCGGCGCGCGGATCTGCTTCAGGTCGATCGGACGGCCCGTTTCCAGCCGCGCCTCGCCCTTGCCGAGCCGGTTGCCCACGAACAGGCTCTCCACGATCCAGCGAATTTCCTCCTCATTCATCAGGAAGAACCCGCCCCACCATCGCTCGAACTCAAGGAAGCGCGCATCGCCGTCATCAATGTTGGCGAAGAGGTCGTAGTACTTGCGGAACATCGTCCGGCCCGGATTGAGCATCTCGAAATTCATCACGAGATGGGCGCCGTCGAAGACGCCGTTGCCCAGATCCGCAAGCACGATGGCCGGCAGGACGCCGCCCAGCATGCCGCCATTGTAGCGCATGGGATCCTGGCCCAGGCGACCCGACCAGTAGGACATGGGCGCGCCGTTGAGCACGATGGGGCCTGCAAGGTCGGGGTTTGTGGCCGCCAAGAGAGCCGTTGCCCAGCCGCCCTGGCAGTTGCCGACGACGATCGGCTTGGGCGCATTAGGATGGCGGTTCTGGATGGCACGCAGAAAGGCGGCCTCAGCGTGCGTGACGCTGGCAAGCGTCTGGCCCGGTTCAGGATGCGGGCGAAAGGCCACGAAGTAGACCGGGTGCCCATCCTTGAGGGCGACACCGACCTGGCTGTCCGGCTTGAAGCCGCCGATGCCGGGCCCGTGGCCGGCGCGCGGATCGATGATGACGTAAGGGCGCTTCCACTCGTGGGTTGTGATGCCCTGATGGGGCAGGATGTGGAGCAGCATGTAATTGCACGGCCGCGGCAGGTGCGCACCGTCGACGACCACCTCGTAATCATAAACGAGAACCGGCGGTGCGCCGGCGGCCTCATGCTCCAGGAAGATGTCACCGCGCTTTCGCAAGGTGTCGGCAGTGAGGATCATGCGCTCGGTGGCATCGCGCACATAGTCGGTCCAGGCTTCGACAAGCTGGTTGTGGCCGGCCGTCTGCATCTTGCCGACGACGGTCTGCATCTTGGTGATCAGATCATTGGCACGCTTTTCAAAATCCGGTTTGGAGCGTTCCGCGTGCAGTCCGGCGGCCTCACTGAGGAGGCGCGCCTGCAACTGCATCGCGTCGCTGAAATCAGCCCAGGGCGCGTGGTTTTTCGGCAGGGAGGTCGGCTTCATGGTCAAGGTCCTGCGCTTGAGCGGGGCGATGCGCCGCTGTGCCTGAAGTCGCCGGCGGCGCCGTCATTGCGGATCGTGGTGCCATCGCCCTCACTGATCCCGCAGGCTGATCGCGATTGGCTGGTCGCGCCGTGTGCTCAGCCGACGATGTGATAGCCGCCATCAATGTGGTGGACGCTGCCTGTGACGTTCGCCGCCTCGCTGCTGGCGAGAAAAGCGGCGTAGGCGCCAACGTCCTCGATGCTGGCCAGTTGATGCGTCGGTGTGCGTTCGGCGGTGCGGGCAAGCAACTCATCGAAGTGGTCGATCCCGCTGGCCGCGCGGGTTTGCAGCGGGCCGGGCGAGAGCGCATGGACGGAGATGCCTTTGGGGCCCATTTCCGCAGCGACGTAACGCGTGACCGCTTCAAGCGCTGCCTTGACGGGCCCCATGACGTTGTAATGGTCGACCACCTTTTCAGAGCCATAAAAGGTGACCGTCATGCAGGTGCCGCCATTGGGCATGAGCGGCTCCGCCTTGCGGATCATGCGCACGAAGGAATGGACGGAAATGTCCATTGCCGTGGCGAAACCGTCGCGTGAGCAGTCCACCACGCGGCCGTGCAGGTCGTCCTTCGGGCAAAAGGCGATGGAGTGGACGATCGCGTCCAGCTTGCCCCAGCGTTGCGTGATCTCGTCGAAAACCGCGTCCAACTGCGCATCATGCTGCACGTCCAGCGGCAGGATGATCTCCGCCTCCAGCCGGTCGGCCAGCGGGCGCACGTGCGGTTCAGCTCTTTCGTTCAGGTATGTGACCGCAAGGTCGGCGCCCTGATCGCGCATCGCCTTCGCGCAGCCCCACGCAATCGACTGGTCATTGGCAATGCCAACGATCAGGATTTTCTTTCCGGCGAGCGAAAACATGGCGGACCCTTTTGCCACCGCCGGAGGCGGTATGGCGCCACGGCCAGAGGCGATCCGGCGCGACGGCCAGAGCCGGTCCGGGATCGGCTGACAACAGGCTTGCCGCACCGGCATGTTGCACTGCAGCAATGTAGAAAAGCGTCATGACAGACATGTGACAGTGTCATTCGACCTTCGGCCAAGGCGTCCGCATCGTCACGCGGCGGCAATTGACGCCGCACGGCGCAGCAACTAGCATTTCAGGGCTTGGTGCCTCAAAGCCAAAGGCTGGAGGCTTAAAAGGGAACTCGGTGCGCTGTACCCATCAGGGAGCAATGCCGAGGCTGTCCCCGCAACTGTAAGCGGTAAGGGTGGCTCGAGATGCCACTGGGGCAGGCGCATGCGCCGCTCCGGGAAGGTGAGCCCATCCGCAAAAGCCGTGAGCCAGGAGACCTGCCAGGCCAGTCAATCACTCTCAATCCGGGGCGGGTGACCCCTTGAGGAGACCGACCATGGCCTTGGCCGAGACCCACCTGCGCCGCGCGCGCGGGCTCGACGTGACGTGTGCCAGCACTCTTCATTTGCTCATCGCGACCGCGTGCGTTTGCGCGGGCCTCTGGGGCATCGTGATCGCTGCCCTCTCCGCTTAGGCTGCGCCGCGCCTGCCGCAGCGTTGCGCCGCGCCGCGCCGGATGCTCCGGCTGGGCGGTATGCGCTGTTGCAGCGCGTGAAAGATCCAGGCTTTCCCCATGATCGTCCAGACCGAGGCGGTGGCCATTGGCTACCGCGGCACACCTGTGGTGCGCGACATCACGATGAGCCTCGCCGCAGGCGACGTGCTGGCCATCGTCGGCACCAATGGCTCGGGCAAGTCCACCCTGGTGAAAACTCTGCTTGGTGTGCTGCCTCCCATTGCCGGGCACATCCACTGGGGGCGTGGGCGCCCGCGCGAGATCGCCTACATGGGGCAGATCACGGAGTTCGACCGCCGCTTTCCTTTGCGGGTGCGGGATCTGGCAGCGATGGGCGCCTGGAATGGCCTTGGATTGATCGGCGCCATCGGCCGGCAGAAGCGTGCGTTGATCGATGATGCACTGGAGCGCACCGGCCTTGTTGCGCTTGCTGACCGGTCACTCCACGAGCTGTCGTCCGGGCAACTGCAAAGGGCGCTTTTTGCCCGCACAATGGTCCAGGACGCGCCGCTGATCTTCCTGGATGAGCCGTTTGCCGCCGTCGATCAGGCGACCGAAGCCGCATTGCTTGGCCTCATCGATGACTGGGCTGGCGAGGGGCGGGCCATCGCGCTGGTGCTGCACGACCTGTCGGCCGTGCTGCAGCACTGCTCATCGGCGTTGCTGCTGGGGGCAGGGCAGGCTCTGTTCGGGGCGCCGCGGGCCGTGCTGACGCCCAAAACGCTCGTCGCGCAAGGCTACATGGCCGCCAGCCATGCCGCCTGGATCGAGGCCATGTACGCCGGCCCGCCCGATCAACGCGGCGCCCCAGGGCATCCTCGCGCTGATCTCAGCCAGTCGTCGCGCCACCATGCGGCCGGCGCCACTCTGTTGGCGCCCCGGCACGGCGAGGCCCACGATGTTTGAATTCTGGGACTTCGCGTTCATGAAGCGGGCGCTGGCCGCAACCACGGTGCTGTCGTTTTCGGTCGCTCCCGTCGGGGCATTCCTTGTCCTGCGGCGCCTGTCGCTCGCCGGTGAGGCCATGGCGCATGCCATTGTCCCCGGCATTGTGGTGGCGTTCATCATGTTCGGGCTGTCGGTGGCCTCCATGCTGGCCGGCGGGCTCATCGCCGGCATCGGCGTGGCGCTCCTGTCCAGCTTTCTCGCCAGGTCCACCATCCTGCGTGAGGACGCCGGCCTCGCGTCGCTCTACCTCATCGCCCTGGCGCTCGGGATTTTCATCCTGTCCGCGGCGGGCTCTGCCATCCCGCTCAAGAGCTTTCTCTTCGGCTCGGTGCTCGGCATCGACGATCAGTCGCTTGTGCTGATCGCCGCCACCGCCACCATCACGCTTTTCAGCTTCGCGCTCATTCTGCGCCCACTCATCACGAGCACGATTGACCCCACCTACTATGAGAGCCAGGCGCGCCGACCCGGCTTCGTCAACCAGTGGTTCATGTTTCTCGTGGTGCTTAATTTGCTGAGTGCCTTCAAAGCGTTGGGGACGCTCATGGCGGTGGGCCTGATGATCCTCCCGGCCACGTCGGCCCGCTATTGGACTGTGACGATCACAGGATTTCTCACGCTCACGTTCGTCCTTGCGGTGGTGAGCTGCTGGGCCGGGCTGATCGTGTCGTTTTATCTCCCGAACGTACCATCCGGCCCGGCCATCGTCATCGTCGCAGGGCTCATCTTTTTTGTTTCCCTTTTTCTCGCACCACACGGTGCAAGGATGTCTGCAACCGCGCAAGCAAGAGAGGATCCAAATGCGTAGTCACTTTTCCTACCATTCGGCCTGCGGCGGCCGCTCCATGACCAGAACCCTGGCGGCTCTTGCCACGGTCGCGCTGGGCTTGAGCTTCAGTTTTGGTCTGGGGGCAACAGGCGTCGCCGCGAAGGCCGAGCCGGTGAAGATCGTTGCCAGCTTTTCCATCCTCGGGGATATGGTCGCGAACGTGGTCAAGGACCGCGGCGCCGTGACCACGATCGTCGGTCCGAACGCGGATGCCCACGTCTATAGTCCCACTGCAGGCGATGCCGTGGCCGCTGCGCGCGCTGACATCATCTTCGTCAACGGGCTTGGCTTTGAGACATGGTCCGACGACCTGATCGCCAACTCCGGCACCAAGGCGCAGGTGGTGGTGGCGACCGACGGGATCACGCCGTTGACCGTCGACGGGAGCATTGACCCTCACGCCTGGAACGCGCTGCCCAACGGCGTAGTCTACGTGCGCAATATAGCCCAGGCGATGGCGGCGTTCGATCCGGAGGGCGCCGATGTCTACAAGGCTAACGCTGACGCTTACGTGGCCCAACTGGAGGCGCTTCACGCCCGGGCCACGGCGCAAATCGCGGCCCTGCCGCAGGGCCGGCGTACTGTGGTGACCGCGCACGATGCGTTCGGCTATCTGGAGGCGGCCTACGGGCTCACCTTCCTCGCGCCTGTCGGCATCGACACGGAGGCTGAGCCCAGTGCGCAGGCGCTTGGCGAGCTGATCACGCAGTTGAAAACGCAGCGTGCGGCACTGTTTGTTGAAAACATCACCAGCCCTGCCCTGGTGGAGCAGGTGGCGCGCGAGACGGGTCTCAAATTGGGCGGTCGGCTGTTCTCTGACGCGTTGTCGGCGCAGGACGGCCCTGCTCCGACCTACGCGGGGATGTTTGAGCACAACCTGTCGGCCATCATCGGCCAGCTCAGCGCGCTGAACTGATCACGCACGGCCGGTCGCGTGTGGGGCCGGCCTTCGTGTCCACCGGCGCACAGGTGTTCGCCGGCACGCCGGCGGCCCCCCTCGCCCCTCGTGCGCGGTGCGCTACTGCAACTGCGCGCGACGCGGGCGACGGGGCTGGCGACGCGGGGCCGCGTCCACCTGGCGCGCCGCATCAAAAAAGGCTGCGAGACCTGGCGCAACGGACTGGCGACACAACTGGCCATGCAGCAACGCGAAATGGCCGCCGCCGGGCATCATCAGGCGCACCCGGTGATCATGGTGGATCGAGGGCAGAAGCTCGTGCGCTGCCGCCGTCTGACCGGGGCAGGCCACGTCATCGTCCGCGCACTCCACAGTCATCAACGCGCATCGCTGGACCGCTGCGGGCTTGAGCTTATCCCCGCCGACGTCCAGCGTTCCGTCCCAGATGGCACGGCGCTGGAACACCACATCGATGTTGCCCAGGAACGCCTCGCCCGGCAGATCCTTGACTTGCGTGTAGGCGGCATAGAACGGGTGGCGCACGGGGTCCTGCCCATCATCCAGCATCATCTTGCGCGCCAAGGGGCCACCCCGCCAGACTTGGCGGTTGAGATAGGCCATCAACCCGTTGCGATGGGTGGCTGCCGGATAGACACGCCGACCGGCCCCACGGTGGCTGGAACGCACTGTCGAGAGTGCCGACTTTTCCAACTGCGCAAGCGATGTCGCCTTGAGGGCCTGTGAGACGCGGGACGGTGCGGCCTGCGGGTCGATGGGCGCCGACAGCAATGCGATTGAGGCGGGGGCGGCCCGGTCGTCTGCGGCGTGCAGCACTGTGGCTGCGGCAATGGCAGGCACGCCGCCTTGGCAGATGCCGAGCAGGTGGGGCCGCACGTCGGTAATCCGCTCAATAAAGCGCGTCACGCGGATGATTTCGGCAATGTTGTCGCTGAACCCGAAGCCGCCTTGGGCCAGCGGCACCTCGCGCGCGTCCGTCCAGTCCATCACCGCAACGTCGTGCGTGCGGGTGAGCGCAACGAACAGATCGCGCGCCAGCAGGCTGTGGTGGCCCGACATGGGGCTGGCCACGACCACCACATCGCGCGCGCCCAGTGAGGGACAATCCAGAAGCGTCAGGTCGCTGAAGGGGGAGATGAAGAGCCGACGCTCACGGATGGCGTGGCTGCCCTTGCGATGGGTGACCGGCGGCAGATCGAACGAAAGCCACGGCGCGGCGACGGTGCAGGCGTCGAGCGCGTCCGTTCTGGCATCGAGCGCGGTCAACGTTGCCGGCGCTGCCACAGGCGTGGCGGTGGAGTAGGAGACCGGTGACTGTGAATAAAACATGGGGCGCCCTGCTGACGTTTCCGCCCGTCCAATGGCCCGTTGGCCGAGCCTGCTTTCTTTTAGCACTTTAGATTGAGATGACACTCCCGCGCAGCCTCTTAAAGGGGCGCGGGCAGGGTTTGGAGGAAAAAAGCGAAAGGTCCGCCCGGCTGCCGGCTGCCGGCTGCTGGCCGCTGGGTGTCGAATTGCCCCGGCAACCGGGTGCCCTTAGGACGAGGCGCCCACATACCGGGCTGCCCATGTGGCCGCGTTGGCCAAGAGCCCAGATGTCCTTCCCGGCAGGAGTGGGGCTGCGAGGTGCCGCCCGCGCCCCTCCTCACTCAGGCGGTAATATCAGCGCAAACCGACCGTCCGCGTGCTTGCGCCACGTCCGTCAGGGTCGGCAGGAGATGCCGCCGTTCCACCAGTCGCAACGCCAGCGGCCTCCGATGGAAACGTGAATTCCAACGTGTCGCCAAGGTCGTCAAAGCCGACCCCGAGCCCAGTTCCGACGCCGGTTCCAGAAAGCTCTGCCCGGTCGCTGCCCGCCTCGGCTTTGTCCGGCTGAGACACGGTGCCGGTCTGGGCATGGCCAGGGCCGGTCGACGCGGACGGCTCGCGGCGAAGCGGCTCGCCGTACGCTGCAATGCCTCCATCGGTGATCGACGCCGACGTCGCCGCCAGGCCTGCGGGAGACGATCGCATCCGGCCACGCACGGCGCCGATGCTGGTGGGGATGTGGGCCTGATCCGGGAGTGCATCGCGCTGCGCCAACGGCCGGGCGGTCTGACTAAAATCAGTGATCGGGTGATGTGTCGGCGCAGCCCCGGGTCGCGTTGCCGTGGCGGCCAGCCGCGACATCGGTCTCTCCGTGGCCGCGCCCGGTGCGCGCACGCCCGAAAATGGGCTGATGGCAGGGCCCGTCGCGGGGACAGGCTGTCGGTTGGTGTCAGCGCCTTGGGCCTGGGGCGTATGGGCGATGTCCAGCAGCAGATGGTAGACGTCTGCGTTGATGAACACGCGGCCACCGTCGTCTGCCGGGCGGGCAGCCCGCGCGATGACCGCGGCATTCGCCACCGTGCGCAGCAAGACGGTGTCATCGGCGCGGCTTGCATCGTCCGGATCGACGCTCAGGTCATAACCCGGCATGGCCGTGCTCGGCTTCAGCTGTGACAGAACCCGCGATGCACCGTGGGCCGGCGCCTCACCGAGGGCGCTCACAAGCAGGTCGCGCAGGGCGCCTGCATCGCCGCGACGGTGCGCGCCGTCCCGATGGCGCGCCTCGTCGATGACACCGTGCAGGTAGGTCACCAAGCCCTTGTGGATGTCATAGCGTTCGCGATGCCAGGTGTCCGGTGTCGTGACGCCGCCCGTTGCATCCCACGCAGCGACGCGCGCCGGGCGGGCCGCCCCGGCGGCAATGGCAGCGTTGATCAACCGGCGCACGCCGCCAGCCCGGTGCACGGGCAGGTCGGTCAGATCCACCTCATGGGACCAGTCGGCGTCAGGTGCGGCGCCGGCGCCAGCGTGCATGTCCGCTGCCGATGGTCCCGACCCGAGGGCATCGCGCCGGGGTCGGATTGTCTCAAGCGCCCGCGCCGCCGCGTGGGCAGGCTCGGGGAAAAGCGCGGTCTCCATCAGCCGGTCGAGCTGTTGCGGCGTCTGGCCATTGCGACCCGGCAGCAGCCCAAGCGGGGAGCGCATCACGTTGGCGCCGAACAAGCCGGAGATAAAGACCAGCGCATCGATGGTCATGGCGATGGCAAAGGCGAGATAGGCCAGCCGGTTGCCGTCACCGAAGGCATTGGTGGTCACGACGAACCGATGGGCCTTGTCGTCGCGCTGGCGCTCGATGCCATCGATGGCCGATCGGATGCGCGCGGCCTGTGGACCGGCAATGTTGGAGGCCAGCAGGCATCGCCGCACTTCGGCCACTTGCCCATCGATGCCACCGGCGTTCTTGACAATCTCCTTGCCGGCGCAGGTGGCAGCGATGGCCGCGGCCCCTGCATTCAAGGCGTAGAGGCGAACAGCGGCTTCATGCGCGGTGCCCGGATTGCATGCCTCGCCCAGGCCAGCCGGCGCCGGATTGAAGGGCGCGGTCACAAGGCCGTCCACCGCAGCGCTACAGGTCTGCTGAATGGCGTCGAGCCCAGCCCGCGTGGGGTTCTGCTCAAAGGCGGTGCGTGCCTCGATCAGTTCGACACGAAGCGCGGACAGCCGATCCTCCGCCGCTTGCACCGACTGCGCTTGCGCGCTGGCATCGCTCCCGTTCGGCGCAATGCCGGCCCGCGCCTTCAGTTGCTCAACGCGGGCAACGACCTCAGCGCGTGCGCGCTCGCGTGCCAGTTTGTCATCGCGCACAGCCGACAGCTGCGTTTCGGTGGCTTCGATCTGCACCGCGAGATTGCGTTTCTGGCGCTCCAGAATGCGCCGTTCCGCGATGATCGCGCGCCAGAGGCGGCCCCGCCCCGGTTTGCCGCTATCACTCAGCCCACGCTCTTCGGCATCAGCTTCGGCGGTCTTGGAGATGATCTCCTGGTCTTTTGCGAAGACCTGCTCACGCACGCCCTCGATCTGCTTCTCAAGTCCGGCGATGCGGGCGTCATAGCGGCCGATTTCAGCAGCGATGCGTGCCGCTTCGGCCTCGCCTTGACGGATTTCGGCGCGCAAACGGCTGGCCTGCGTCAAGGCTGCGGTTGCGCGATCCTGCGCGGCTTCCAGTGACGCATTGAGGCGAATGGCCATTTCTTCGGGCGCTGCATCCAGGCGCTCGGTCACCCCGTCCAGCCGGCTGTCGTATTGCGACCAGGCCCCCGACGACAGGAATGCCGTGCGTGCCTGGAGGCGCCCGCGCAGCGTTTCGCGCTCCAACTGGCTGAGGATGTCAACCACTTCGCCGCTGGCGCGCACTTGCGCCGTCCTGGCGCGTTCGTCCGGTGGGAAGATCGTCGTGAAGAGGCTGTCGAACGAAAAGAAGACCGACGTGGCCATGCAGGCCAGAAACATCACCCAGAGCGCGACGTTGCGCGCGATGATGCGCAGCGCCTCGCGGTAACGCGCAATCGTCTCGGGCCCGGCGTTGATGATGAACAGCGCAACGCCTGAAACGATGGCGATGGCGGTCAGGACACCATGCGGCGTTGCCAGCGTGGCCGCCAGAAGGCCGCCGTCAAGCAGATCGAGCCGAATGAACGCATAGGCATCAAGCAGGAGCAGGCCGGCAGAAGCGATACCGGCGATGGCAAACACACCGCCGAGGACGGCCTTCCAGCCCGCCGGGACGAAGGGGCGCTGGTCCGGCATCTGTTGTCCGAGGCCAGCAGCGAACGTTTCACCGATCAGCCAGGCGGTGATGAGCATCACCCCCTGAATGCCGAACGTGATCATCAGCGAAAGAAGCGGCTCATCAGTAAAATTGGACAGGCCATCCCACGTTGTCCACCCGGACGCGAGCGACAGCACAACTCCGGTCATGCCCAGCAGCACGAGGCGCCAATTCGTAAACAATGATGCCGATTGTCCAGCGCGTACCACGGGTTCAACCACCTGTTGAGCACATTAACTGTGATGGGTTTATAGCCGAAAGCGGCGCCGGCTCAAACGAAAGTCGCCGCCAAGGTTCGCTGACGGTTGGGCTGGCGCAGCGCGGCGTTTTCGCGGTCGTGGTGCTCGATCAGCGTTTAGCACTCGATAACCATCGCGCATGCTTTTGAATGAAAATTTGCCTAACCGAAACATCTCTAGCCCACACCGCAAGCCGTTTCAGCCTTAGCATCAGAGGGTTAATCTGGGACATAACCCTTGCGCTGCCGATTGGCCTTTTCAAGGCGCGATTTACTTTTGATGAATGTCGCATGGCTGCCCATAGCCGGGCGGGGCGGTGTGTCTGCAACTCTCCTTATGCCTCCCCCGATTGCGCGCAGGCTATTGTCATGAACGTGCAGGGACTGAAGCAAGCGGATCTGTTGCACACGTCGATGACACCGCGGCGCCGCGCCCTTCACAAACAATGGACCGGAAACTGCCGCCCGGGCTGGAGCATCGAAAGCGGAATCGGTACCCGAGTTGCACGGTATTCGCTGAGCCGAAGGCGTCCGGGCGTCGCTGCGCTGCACTGCGCTGCCAACACGCGGGCCACTTCGTGCCGGTAACATCAGTGCCAACCCCGTCGCATTGGCGGCAGTGGAGACGACGATCATGCCAGCGATCTATCCGGTCATCCTGTGTGGAGGCTCCGGCACGCGGCTCTGGCCGCTGTCGCGTTCCATGTATCCCAAGCAGTTCATTCGCTTTCTGGATGACCACGACGGCAGCTTCCTCGCCGAGACGCTGGCGCGGCTGCCGCAGTCGGAGGGCTTTGCGGCGCCTCGTTTGTTCTGCAACAATGATCACCGGTTCCTCGTGCGATCCGAGGTCCAGGCCGCGGGCATCGATGGCGCTGCAATCGTGCTGGAGCCGGTTGCGCGCAACACCGCAGCGCCGATTGCGGCGGCAGCGGCACACGTGGTCGCGCAGGACCCGGATGGTGTCATCGCGGTGATGCCGTCAGATCATGCCATCATCGACCGCGAGGCCTTTGCCCGCAGCGTTGAGCGCGCTGCCGAGATTGCGCGCGACGGCCGTCTCGTTCTCTTCGGCATCGAGCCGACGAGCCCCCACACCGGCTATGGCTACATCCGTCGTGGCGCCTCAATGACCGATGCCGGCGGCAACACGAAGGGCGCGTACCAGGTCAGCACATTCACCGAAAAGCCTGACGCCGAGACGGCGCAGGCCTACATCGACCAGGGCGACTACTACTGGAATGCCGGTATTTTCGTCCTTCATGCCAAGACGTTCCTGGAAGAGCTGGGCCGCTTGCAGCCTGAAATCCTGGCCGCTGTCACCGGCGCGCTGGAAACGATGAGCACCGATCTGGAGTTTGCGCGCCTTGGAGACGAGGCGTTTGCCGCCTCGCCGAACATTTCCATCGACTACGCCGTGATGGAGCGGACCGATAAGGCTGCCGTTATGCCGCTCGATATCGGGTGGAGCGACGTCGGCGCCTGGTCGTCCCTCTGGGAACTTGCGCCGCGCGACGCGCAGGGCAACGCGGTGCAGGGCGATGCCATCATGCACAACGCATCGAACTGTTTCGTGCATTCGCAAAAGGCCCTGGTGGCGGCCATCGGCGTTGACGATCTTGTCATCGTCGATACGCCGGATGCGATCCTCGTGGCCGACAAAGCCCAGACGCAGGACGTCTCAAAGGTCGTGGCCAAGTTGAAGGAGAGCGGGCGCAAGGAGCACGAGCAGCACCTTCGCAACCACCGGCCATGGGGCTTCTTTGAAACGCTGGCCGTGGGTCCGCGCTTCCAGGTGAAGAAGCTGCATGTGATCCCAGGCGGAAAACTATCGCTGCAGATGCACCACCACCGGTCCGAGCATTGGGTTGTCGTCCAGGGAACCGCGCAGGTGACGGTCGGGGAAGAGGAAAAACTCGTCCGCGAGAATGAGAGCGTCTATATCTCCGCGACGCAGTGGCACCGCCTGGAAAACCCCGGAAAAGTACCGCTTGAAATCATCGAGGTGCAGAACGGTTCGTACCTTGGCGAGGACGACATTGAGCGCCGGGACGACATCTACAAGCGCGCCGCCGACGAGACCAAGTAGCCGACAGCAAGTGGCGTGGTGCGGGGCATGGGCGCCTGCCCGCGCCGCTGGTGAGGGCCGCTCAATGGCCCGTGGCGCGGCCGCCGCGGGCCGTCGCGTTCATACGCGCTCGTGATGCGACCGCCGCGCCCCCGCCGCACCCCTGCCGCGCTCTGCCCTTTACATGCGCACGTCAGCCGGGGCGTGCTCCGTCTGCTGAAGATACCAGTCGTAGGTGGCGCGCAGGCCATCCTCCAGCGCAATGCGCGGATGCCACCCAAGGGCCCGCAGACGGTCAGCGCTCATGAGTTTGCGCGGCGTGCCGTCTGGCTTGCTCAGGTCGTGCTCGATCGTGCCCTTAAAGCCCACGACCTTCTGAATTGTGCGCGCCAGATCGATGATCGGCAGATCATCGCCCGAGCCGACGTTGACATGTTGATCGCCGGAATAGCCCTTGAGCAGATGGACGATGGCGTCGGCACAATCATCGACGTGGAGGAATTCACGACGCGGCGTGCCCGTGCCCCAGATGGTCACCGTCGCGGCCTCGGCGCGTTTGGCCTCATGGAACTTGCGCATCAGCGCTGGAATGACGTGAGAGTTCTGCAGGGAGAAATTATCGCCCACCCCGTAGAGATTGGTTGGCATCGCGCTGATGAAATCATGGCCATGCTGGCGGCGATACGCCTGGCAGAGCTTGATGCCGGCAATCTTTGCAATGGCGTACCATTCGTTGGTGGGCTCAAGCGGACCGGTGAGGAGGGCCTCCTCGACAATCGGCTGCTCGGCGAACTTGGGATAGATGCACGAGGAGCCGAGAAAAATCAGCTTCTCGACGCCGACGGTGGCCGCCGCGTGGATGATGTTCGCCTCGATCATCAGGTTGGCGTAGAGAAAGTCCGCCGGGTAGGTGTCGTTGGCCAGGATCCCGCCGACCTTTGCCGCAGCCAGGACGATGGCATCCGGGCGGTTGGCGTCCATCCAACGTTCAACGTCGCCCTGGCGCGTCAGGTCCGTTTCGCTGCGCGCGGTGGTCAGGACCGTGCAGCCCTCGCCCGCCGCCGCGCCGGTGAGGCGACGCACCACGGCCGATCCCACCATGCCCCGGTGGCCGGCGACCCAAACGCGCTTGCCATTGAGATCATAGGCCTGCGGCGCGGCCGAGACGGACGGTTCCTTGCGCGCGGGCGAACTGGAAGGGCTGCTTGCGCCGGCGGTCATGGTTTTGCTCCGTGGCTGCTGCGTTGCGCCATCGCATCGCATACTTCGCAGCGCTTCTCAGCAAAAACCGCGCCGTCCTGGCGCCGGCGCGGCGTGAATGGGCACAATGCCAATACGGCCGTGGGGTGGCCTACAGGCCCATCAGGGCCCGCCGGAGCGCATCGGACTTGTTTTGTATGTGCGCGCGCAGAAGGTGCGAGACCTCGTCCGGCCGGCGTGCCTGAAAGGCCTCCAGAATGCCGCGATGTTCATCAACAGCGGCCTTCCAGCGTTCCGGTGCCAGATTGGCGCGGAAGCGCATGCGCTGGGCGCGAAGCGTCAGGTTCTGCACGATCTGTTCAAGAACGGGATTGCCGGCTGCCTGCAGAAACAGGTGATGGATGGCCTGGTTCACCTGAAAATAGGTGCGCAGGTCCTGCTTGGCGTGGGCTGTTTCCATCTGATCCTGAAGGGCCGCCAGCCGATCCAGCACACCCGGCCGGTTCGCAGCGCAGGCCGTCTCCCCGGCCAGCGCCTCCAGCACGGCAAGCACGGGAAAGATCTCGTCGAGTTCATCGACCCGCAGCGGCGTGACGATCGCGCCGCGATTGTTGCGCAACTCAACGAAACCTTCCGACGCCATGGTGCGCAAGGCCTCGCGCAACGGTGTGCGGGACACTTCAAACGTATCGCAGAGCTGCTTTTCCGAGATCTTCTGACCCGGCGCCAGATCGCCTGACACGATCATATCACGGAGCTTTTCTTCCAGGTGCTCGCGCAGCGACCGGCGGTCGATCTGTCCATGCATGACATCCACCATGTGGCCTCCTGGGCGTTCAGGCGCGCTCAAGGCGCTGTCACCGCATCGAGGATCCGGGCAACATGGAGCGCCGTGCGCCCGCTGCCGTCCTCAATCTGGTGCCGGCAGGATGTGCCATCCGCCACGATCATCGTGTCCGCACCAGCCTGGCGCACCGCAGGCAGCAGGCTCAATTCTGCCATGGCCTTGGACACCTCGATGGTCTCCGCCTGATAGCCGAATGCGCCGGCCATGCCGCAGCAACTGCTTTCGATGGCGTGGACCGTCGTCTCAGGGATCTGCGCCAGCACGTCCTGCGTCGGTGTCAGCGCGTTGAATGCCTTTTGATGGCAATGGCCGTGGACGTAAAGATCGCTGGCCGCAAAGGGGGTGGCCTGCAACGGCTTGAGGGTGACGGGCGCATGCGCCAGCCGGTCTTGCGCGGCCAGGAATTCCTCCAGCAGGACAAACTGGCTGGACCAGGCCGGCTCCCAGGCATCACCCAGAAGCACCGGCGCCTCGTCGCGGAACGTCATCATGCAGGAAGGTTCAAGGCCGACGATCATCTGACCAGCCTCAAGCGCCGGGCGCAGCGCATGCACCGTGCGTTCGATCTCGACCCGTGCCTCGTCGGCCAGTCCGGCGGCGAGGAAGGTGCGCCCGCAGCATAAGGGCCGCGACGACGGGGTCTCACCGTGTGGATCCGTGCTGGCCGGCTCGGCGGTGGCGGGCGCGAAGCCGGCTCGTGTCAGCACCCGCTCGGCGGCACGGAGGTTTTCCGGCTCGAAATAGCGATTGAATGTGTCGGCGAAGAGCACGGCCTCGCTCGATCGCGCAGCGTGCATGGCCGGCGATGCGCGGTAGGGGCTTGAAGCCCAGCGGGGCAATGTCCGCGACGCTGCGAGCCTGATGAGCCGCTCACTGAGCCCCGCGAGCCCCGGGACCCGATCCCGCAGGTTCATCAGGAACGGCACACGCGCGGCGAGCGGCGCATAGCGCGGGAGATAGGCGACAAACCTGTCGCGCAGGCTGAGACCGTTGGCGCGCGCGCGTGCCGCCTGCACCTCAATCTTCATCTTCGCCATGTCGACGCCCATCGGGCACTCGCGCCGGCAGGCTTTGCACGACACGCACAGCGACATCGCGTCTGCCATCTCGTCGCTGTGGAAGGCGTCCGGCCCGAGTTGGCCCGACAGTGCCAGCCGCAGCGTGTTCGCCCGCCCGCGCACGAGGTCGCGTTCGTTGCGCGTGACACGGTAGGACGGGCACATGACGCCGCCGTCGATTTTTCGGCATGCGCCGTTGTTGTTGCACATCTCCACAGCGCCCTGCAGGCCACGGCCTGCGCCGGTGTAGCCCGGCCAGTCAAACACCGTTTCGCGCGCCGGCACCGCGTACTCCTGGTGATAGCGTAGCAGCCGACGGTCATCCATGCGCGGCGGTCGGGCGATCTTGCCGGGATTGAAAATCCCGTTGGGGTCGAACCGGTCCTTCACCCAATTAAAATTCTCCACCATGCGATCGCCAAACATGGTGCGGTGGAACTCGGAGCGTACGATGCCGTCGCCGTGCTCGGCGTAATGGGAGCCCTTGTAGGATTTAACGAGGTCGAACGCCTCCTCAGCGATCGCGCGCATGGAGGACAGATCGGCGTCGAGCTTCAGGTTGAGCACCGGGCGAACGTGCAGTGTGCCGACGGAGGCGTGCGCGTACCAGGTGCCGTCGGTGCCGTGGCGCCGGAAGATTGCCGTGAGGTTTTCGGTGTAATCGGCAAGGTCCTTCAGCTCCACCGCGCAGTCCTCCACAAAGGAGATCGGTTTGCCGTCGGATTTCATGGACATCATGATATTGAGGCCCTGCTTGCGCACCTCAATGATGTTCTTCTGGAACGCAGGATCGATGGCTTCAACCACGCCGCCGTCTTTCTTTCCCGGATCATTCCAGGCGAAGCCGAGATCGGCCATGACGTCGTGCAACCCGGCAAGCCGGCGGAGGTTTTCCTGCTGATCGTCTTCCGCGAACTCCACAATCAGCAGCGCTTCCGGGGTGCCGCGCACGAAGCTGTCGACGACGGGGCGAAAAATCGGGATGTCCCGGCCAAGCGCGATCATGTTGTGATCGACAAGTTCCACCGCCGTGGGCCCCAGCTTCACCAGATGCTGTGCGGCGTCCATCGCCTCGTAGAAGGTGGGGAAATGGCAGACGCCCAGGACCTTGTTGCCGAGGAGGGGCGATAATTTCAGTGTGATCGCCTCGGAGAACGCGAGCGTGCCCTCCGATCCGACGAGCAGGTGGGCAAGGTTATGGGGCGCTGCGGCCGGCATGAGGGCGTCGATATTATATCCCCCCACGCGGCGCTGCACGCGCGGAAAGCGGGCGTTAATCTCTTCGGCCTCGCGGGCGCCAAAGGCGAGCAGGTCATCGCGCAAGGCGGGAAAGTCGAGGCTGGCGTTGTGGCCCGTTGAGGCGCCGAGCCGCTCGTGTCCGTTGGCCTGGCTCAATTCGGTTGGGCCGTTTTGAAGTCTGCCAAACCGCGCCCGCGATCCATCGGCCAGGATCGCGTCAATGGCCTCGACGTTATCGCGCGATGTGCCATAGCGGATGGAGCGCGAACCGCAGGAATTGTTGGCCGTCATGCCGCCGATGGTGGCGCGCGACGATGTCGACACATCAACCGGATACCAAAGCCCGTGGGGTTTGAGGGCGGCGTTGAGATGGTCGAGTACGAGCCCGGGCTGTACCACGGCGCGGCGGGTTTCCGGGTTGACATCGATGATGGCGTTCAGGTGCTTCGACAGATCAAGGACGATCGCTTCATTGACCGTCTGCCCGCATTGCGACGTGCCGCCCCCGCGCGCCAGCACGCTGACGCCGTGTTCGCGGGCCACCTGCATCGTGGCCTCCACGTCGGCGATTGTTCTGGGCACGACAACGCCGAGCGGCATCATCTGATAGATCGATGCGTCCGTCGCGTAACGGCCGCGGTCGTGGGCGCCGAACATCACGTCGCCTTCGACAGCTCCTTTGAGCTGGCGTGCGATGGGACCGTTCGGGTCGGTCGCCCCTTGAGATGAACCGTGCGCGCGCGCCATTGACAGGCCTCCCCAGAGTGTATTCAAAATACATTACAACATAGGTCGAAAGTGTCATAGGCCCTGGCCCGACGCACAGCGTCACCTCGGCGCGGCCATGATCGCAATGCGATCCGGGAGCTCTTTTTTGCGCACGCACCGCTGGACCAGTGGATGGGTGCACGAGGGGAACTCCGGACTGCCGGACGACAATGACCGAAGGCGGCCTTGCTCGATGCGGGAGCGATCGATGACAATAGAGGCACAACGCCGCGCTGGCCGGCATTTCCTGCAGATCCCGGGCCCGTCGAGCGTGCCCGATCGCATCTTGCGGGCCATCGATCAGGCGACGATGGACCATCGCGGGCCGGATTTTGCCGCGCTCGGACAGCGCGCCCTCGATGGCATGAAATCGATTTTCCAGACCTCTGGCGACGTCGTGATTTATCCAGCATCGGGAACCGGTGCGTGGGAGGCGGCGCTGGTCAACACCATGAGCCCCGGCGACCACGTCTTGATGTATGAAACGGGGCACTTTGCAACGCTGTGGCAAAAGATGGCGTCGCGCCTCGGGCTCCACGCGGAATTCATCGAGAGCGATTGGCGCGGGGGTGCCGACCCGCAGCGCATCGCTGACCGCCTGACACAGGACACGACCCACACCATCAAGGCGGTGTGCGTCGTGCATAATGAAACGTCGACCGGGTGTGTCTCGCCCATCGCCCAGGTGCGCGAAGCGATCGACGCCACGGGGCACCCGGCACTGCTGATGGTCGACACGATCTCAGGATTGGCTTCCGTCGATTATCGCCACGAGGCCTGGGGTGTCGACGTGACCGTCTCAGGCTCACAGAAGGGCCTGATGCTGCCGCCGGGACTGTCCTTCAATGCGTTGAGCGAGAAGGCCTGGGAGGCGAACGCCTCGGCCGCGCTGCCGCGGTCTTATTGGGACTGGGCCGACATGAAGGGTCCAAACGCCACCGGTTATTTCCCGTACACCCCGGCCACCAACCTGCTCTACGGCCTCGTCGAGGCGATCGACATGATCCACGAGGAAGGGCTGGCCAACGTTTTTGCCCGCCACCAGCGCCACGCCGCCGCCACCCGTGCGGCCGTTGAGACGTGGGGGCTGGAGGTGCTTTGCCAGAACCCGGAGCACTATTCTGGCGTGCTGACGGCTGCCGTGATGCCGGAGGGGCACAGCGCAGATCACTTCCGTGCAACGGTGCTTGAGCACTTCGACATGTCGCTCGGCAACGGCCTGTCCAAGGTCGCGGACCGTGTGTTCCGGATCGGCCATCTCGGCGACTTCAACGACCTGATGCTGATGGCGACGCTTTCCGGCGTCGAAATGGGCCTGGAGAAGGCCGGCGTTCCGCATGAGCGCGGTGGCGCCCGCGCG
>CAZGNQ010000020.1:0-23594 GCA_964527285.1 uncultured Hyphomicrobiales bacterium
GTCGCGCGCGATGTGGTGCGTGTTGTCACTCCCGGTACGCTGACCGAGGATGAACTGATCGTGCCGGATCGCAATAATTTTCTCTCCGCCATGTTTACGATTGCGGGTGGAAGCGCGACAGGAAACGCAGCGGCAGGCGACCCATCTGGTGAGCCTGCGACGGCCTATGCCATTGCTTCGGCTGACATATCCACCGGTGAGTTCCGTGTTGGGTTGGTCTCGGCCTCGGACCTGAGCGCCGAGCTTGAACGCATCGGCCCGCGCGAAATCCTGATCCCGGATACCTGGCCTGTCCCCGGTGGCACAGGGGTGGCGCCGGACGTCTCTCCACGCCCGCTAGGGGGCAGCGGTGATCGCTCGCTGGAGCCTTTGTTGGCAATGTTGGCGGGCACGGGCGCCGTCTGCACCCCCCAGCCCAGCGTCCGCTTTGACGCCCGATCCGGCGAAGAGGCGCTCAAACAGCAGTTCGATGTGGCCGAGTTGGACGGCATTCTTGGCGCGGCACAGTGGGCGCCGGCTGAGTTTTCCGCCGTCGCGGCGCTTCTGTCCTACATCGGCCTCACCCAGGTTGGTGCGCGGGCACGCTTGCGCCACCCGGTGCGTCTCGACAGCGACAACGTGCTGGTGCTCGACGCGGCCACACAGCGCAATCTTGAGATCGAGCGCACCAGTGCCGGGGAGCGCAAAGGCTCGCTCCTGTGGGCGCTGGACCGGACCATGACCCCCGCCGGCGCGCGGGCACTGGCCGCCCGGGTTCGCGAGCCGTCCTGCGATGTGGCACGCATTATCGACCGGCTTGATGCGGTCGAGTTCCTGATCGATCGCTCGAATGTGCGCCAGCGGATCCGCCGTGCGATGGCGGGCGCACCGGATGTGGCGCGCGCCCTGTCTCGGTTAACGGTGGGGCGGGGTGCGCCGCGGGATCTGGGCCTGTTGCGCGGCGCGCTCACCATGGCGGGGGACGTGGGTCGCGCCTTGGCCGCTGCGACGGCCGAGACGGGTGTGGGCGCAAGCGCACGGCTCGCAACGCAGCCCCTGCCCGCAGAACTGGAGCGGATCCGACCGCACATCACCGTGGAGGAAAACAGCGCGCTCTGTGATGTGCGCGACGCGCTGGGCACAGCCCTGGTCGATGACCTTCCCGCCCATCGCAGAGATGGTCAGTTCGTGCGGTCCGGCTACAGCGCTGAGCTCGATGAGCTGCGCGGCATGCGGGACGATGCCCGCCGCATCATCGCCGGCCTGGAAGCCACCTACCGCCAGCAGTCCGGTGTCGCGACGCTGAAGATCAAGTACAACAATCAGTTGGGCTACTTCATTGAGGTTACACCCGCGCACGCCCAGAAGATGTTCGACACGGACCCGCGGTTCGATTTCCAGCACCGTCAGACGCTTGTCAGCGGCGTGCGTTTCACCACGAACGAACTTGCCGGCCTTGAAGGCCGGATCACGACGGCAAGCGAGCGCGCGGTGGCTCTGGAAGGAGAGATTTTTTCCGACCTCATGGGGCGGGCACTCGCCTGTGCGCCGGCGCTGCAGGACATGGCCGATGCGCTCGCCGCGCTTGACGTCACGGCAGGTCTTGCCGAACTGGCGGTGGAGCAAAATTATGCGCGCCCGAAGGTGGATGACAGTCTCGCGTTCGATGTGCGGCAGGGGCGCCACCCGGTCGTGGAACAGGCGCTGAAAGCGGGGCGCGTCCAGTCTCACGGGGCCGGTCATGAGTTTATCGCCAATGACTGCATGCTGGGGCTCAGCGATGATGCGCCGGGTCATGCATCGGCCCGCAGGTCGGCAAAGTCTGCGCGGGCTGCACGCCGACGCGCAGAGGTGACCAACCGCCCTGACGACGCTCTGGACCGCGGCATGGAGGCGGGCGATTACGGCCCCGGCATTGATGAGGGGGACCCTGAAGGACGTGCTGGCGGCGCCTCAGGCGGGTCAGGGCATGGCGCCGCGCCGGCGCGCATCCTGGTGATGACCGGGCCCAACATGGCGGGCAAATCCACCTATCTACGCCAGAACGCTCTGATCGCGCTCATGGCGCAGATCGGTTCGTTCGTGCCGGCCGCCCACGCTCACGTCGGTCTGATCGACAGGCTTTTCTCGCGCGTCGGCGCGTCGGACGATCTTGCGCGCGGGCGTTCCACCTTCATGGTGGAGATGGTTGAGACGGCAGCGATCCTGAACAACGCGACCGCGCGGTCCCTCGTCATCCTCGATGAAATCGGTCGCGGCACGGCCACGTATGACGGGCTGTCGCTCGCCTGGGCCACCATTGAGCATTTACACTCGCACACCGGCGCGCGGGCTTTGTTTGCCACGCACTACCATGAGCTGACGGCACTGGCGAAGGTGCTGGAAGGCGTCGCCAACGCGACCGTCGAGGTGCGCGAGTGGCGCGACGAGATCGTGTTCCTGCATCGGGTCATTCCGGGTGCCGCAGACAGGTCCTACGGCATTCAGGTGGCCAAGCTCGCCGGCTTGCCGGCGCCGGTGATCGCGCGGGCCCGTGAGGTGTTGCAGACGCTCGAGCGCAATGACGCGCGGCCCGATCCGGACACGATCCTGGCTGACCTGCCACTGTTCTCACAAGCTGCAGTTCGCCACGATGCAAGGCCTGCCGCCCCGTCCGGTGCGCGCGGGGGGCCGGCCGATGCGGCGCTGAGAGCGGTCGGCCGGGCGTCACGGGTCTGCGCTGAGGCGGGCGTACCCGGGGCGGTGGAGCGCACTTCCGGGCTTGACCCCAACGTTGCCGCACTCGTCGATGCCGTGCGCACTTTGGATCCGGATGCGTGCGCGCCGCGCGATGCATTGGCGACGCTTTATCGACTGAAAAAGCTGCTGGACGCTGACGGCGGCGCATGATCGGCTTGTTCCAGGCCGCGCACCACGCAGCCCGCCTGAGACAGCCGTCGCGTTTCGCCGCGCGCGCCTCACGGTTGACGGGAGTTGAAGACATTGGATTTGAGCTTTCCCGCCGCAGCCTGGACGCCTGAGACCGGCAAAGGACACGCCGGTCGCATGCATGAGGCCATCGTCAGGTCGGCCATTGCCGATGTCACTGCGGCCATCAACGATGCCTTTGAGGCTTCCGGCGGCCATTACTCCAAAGCACGACCGAAGATCATCGGGTTGCTCAAAGCGGTGAAGACTGAGATTTATTCCGGGCTGGAGCAGCAACTCATCCTGGACCGTGACGGCCGTGCTTGCGCCGCAGCGATCTGTGAATTTCACGACGCGCTCATCGCGCTGATCTACGATTTCATCACGACCCGTGTATATCCCTCTTCCAATCCGTCATCCGGAGAGAAAATGGCTGTCGTGGCAACAGGCGGCTATGGCCGGGCACTCATGGCCCCACGCTCGGACGTGGATCTGTTGTTCCTCCTGCCCTACAAGCTGACAGGATGGGGGGAGAGCGTCATTGAAGCGACGCTTTATCTCCTTTGGGACATGGGCTTGAAGGTCGGCCACGCAACGCGCACCGTGGACCAGTGCGTCCATTTATCCCGAAGCGATATGACCATCCGGACCTCGCTGCTCGACAGCCGCTTGATCCTTGGGGAGGCCGCGCTGTTTCAGGCCTTCCGTGATGCGTTCCTGTCCCAGGTGGTTAAGGGCACGGCGCCGGAGTTCATTGAGGCCAAACTGGCCGAGCGCGACCGGCGCCACAGATCGACCGGGGAAAGCCGCTATCTGGTCGAGCCCAACGTGAAGGACGGAAAAGGCGGTCTGCGTGACCTGCATACGCTGCACTGGATTCTCAGCTACTGCGATCCGGAAATTGCAGGCGATAAATTCTACGACCTGATGAGCCCGCTGCCGGACAGCGAGCCGGGCGATGTGGAAACAATCGACGGCGTGCTCAGTGCCCGGGAGCAGGGGACCTTCCGGCGGGCAGAGGATTTTCTCTGGCGGGTGCGGTGCCACATCCATTTCTTGCGCGGACGGCCGGACGAACGCCTCACGTTCGATCTGCAGCTCGATGTGGCAGAGCGGCTCGGCTACCGTGACCGCGACGGCTTGCGGGCGGTCGAACGTTTCATGAAGCACTATTTTCTCGTCGCCAAGGATGTGGGTGACCTGACGCGTATCGTCTGCGCCGGTCTGGAGCTGCGCCAACTCAAACCCTTGCCGCGCCTCCGTGAATTGCTTGACCCCTCACAGTGGGGGTGGGGCGGCCTTTCAACGCCGGATCTTTCGGGTGACCCGGACTTCTGTGTCGAGAATGGCCGCCTGACGGTGTGTGATGCGCAGGTCTTCGAGCGCGAACCGGTCAACATCATCCGGCTGTTCGAAGTGGCCGAGGAGCATGCACTTTCCCTCCACCCGCATGTGGTGCGAACCGTGCGGCAGTCACTGCGGCTGATCGATGATGACCTGCGCGCCAATGCGGATGCAAATGCGCGCTTCCTCAAGCTGTTGACCAAGGGCGACGACATTGAGCGCATCCTGCGGCGCCTGAACGAAACAGGTGTGCTCGGCCGGTTCATCGTCGATTTCGGCCGGATCGTCGCCATGGCACAGTTCAACATGTACCATCACTACACCGTGGATGAGCATCTGATCCGCACCGTGGGCGTCGTCGCGCGGATCGCCAAGGGTCGGCTTGAGGAAGAGCACCCGCTCGCCACGCGCATTTTTCCTCTGCTCAAGTTTCCGCACCTGCTGTTCGTTGCCGCGTTCCTGCACGACATCGCCAAGGGGCGGCCTGAAGATCATTCCATCGCGGGCGAGGCCGTGGCGCGCGAGGTGTGCCCGCGGCTCGGCCTGTCGCCACGCGAGACCGATCACGTTGCCTGGCTTGTGCGCGAGCACCTGACCATGAGCAACGTCGCGCAGACACGCGACATCCAGGATGCCAAGACGGTTCGCGCATTCGCTGAGACCGTGCAGAGCGTGGAGCGGCTGCGGATGCTGCTGGTGTTGACGGTGGCCGACATCCGCGCGGTGGGGCCAGGCGTGTTCACCGGCTGGAAGGGTCAACTGCTAAGAGAGCTTTATTCGCGGACGGAGCCATTGCTTTCCGGCGGGCAGCCAACCCTGCCGCAGGAGGCCCGGGTGGCTCAAGCGCGTGGTGAATTCAAGGCAAGCGCACAGGCCCAGGGCGTTGCCGCGGACGATTTCATCGCCATGCATTTCGATCCCTATTGGCTGCAAACGGAGCCAGAGCTGCAATAGCGCCACGCCCGCATGGTGGCTGATGCGGCGGTGCAGAATGTTGTCGTCGCCAACGATGTCGAGACGGATGCCTTCCAGGCCATCACCACACTCAGCATCTACACCCAAAGCCACCCGCGTCTCCTCGCTGCAATCGCTGGGTCGTGCGCCAGTGCCGGTGCCCGCATCCTATCGGCGCAGATCAGCACGACACGCGCCGGCATGGCGCTCGACACATTCCGCCTGCAGCGCGATTATCCGCAGGACGAAGACGAGGTGCGCCGCGTTGCACGCATCGTTGCGCTTCTGGAAAAGCAGTTGCGGGGTCAGGTGACGGCGCTCGAACTCATCGCGCAGCCGAACGACAGGTTGAAGACGCGCCTGGATGCCTTCGACGTGGAAACCGAAATCGCGGTCGATAACGACATCTCATCGACACATACCGTTGTGGAGGTGAGCGGACTGGACCGTCCGGGCATTCTCTATGCGATCACCAGCGCGCTGTCGGACCTGAATTTGGATATCAACTCCGCGCACATCTCCACGTTTGGTGAGCGGATCATCGACAGCTTTTATGTCACTGACCTCGTCGGCAAGAAGATCTTCAACGAGCGCCGGCGTGCTGCGATTGAGCAGCGGTTGCAGGCGGTGATGAATGAGGAGCATGAGGTGCCGGTTCAGGCCGTCTGAGCGGCCGCCGTGCGCCAGTCGCATACGACTATGGGGTCCTGCGCCCCGACCAGGAGATGTTGCCGCGCAAAGTGAGCGGGACCGTGGCGCGATCGCCAGGGCCGGGGTGGCCCGCATCGCCACGCACCGATGGCCCGCTTGGCCTTTTGCACACCGTGGCGTACGCACGGCGGTCCGCATGGACAAAACACGACATCCGCACCGCTGACCCAGCCCCACGTGGCCGGCCGAAGCGCGGACCGCGCCGGACGACGCCAATGAAACTCTACCGCGCCTTTGCCACTGTCGGTGCCCTGACGATGATCTCGCGCGTTCTCGGTTTCGCGCGAGACGTGATGATCGCTGGCGTGTTGGGTGCGGGGCCCGTGGCGGATGCGTTTTTCGCCGCGTTCCGCCTGCCCAATCTGTTCCGGCGGCTGTTTGCCGAAGGCGCATTCAACTCGGCGTTTGTGCCGCTGTTTTCGGGAAAACTGGAACGTGAGGGCGAGGGCGCCGCCCGCCGCTTCGCCGAGGAGGCCATGTCAGCGCTGTTTTTCGTGCTGCTGGCCATCACGATCCTCGCCCAGATCTTCATGTCCTGGCTCACATTCGCACTGGCGCCTGGTTTTATCGAGGATCGGGACAAGTTCGATCTCGCCGTCGCCCTGAGCCGGATCACCTTCCCCTATCTGTTGTGCATGTCGCTGGTTGCGCTGCTGTCCGGCGTCCTCAACGCGCTGGACCGCTTCGCCGCGGCCGCTGCCGCCCCGATCATCCTTAACATCGTACTGATCGCCGTCCTCGTTGTCGCCATCCTCACAGCGCAGCCGCGTGAGGCTGGCTTCCTGCTCGCCTGGGGGGTCGCGGCGGCCGGGTTCCTTCAGCTTTTCGCCCTGGCCTGGGCCGCGCGGCGCGCTGGCATGATGCCGGGATTGCGCTGGCCGCGCATAACGCCGAACGTTAAACGGCTCGTCGCTCTGGGCATTCCCGGCGTGATTTCGGGCGGCATCACGCAGATCAACATCATGATCGGCACGATGATCGCCTCGCTCCAGGCCGGTGCGATCACCTATCTCTATTTTGCGGACCGGGTTTATCAATTGCCGCTGGGCGTGGTCGGCATCGCCATCGGCGTTGTCTTGCTGCCGAGCATTTCACGCCAGTTGAAGGCGGGCGACATGTCCGGCGTGATGGACAGCCAAAACCGATCCGTGGAATTCGCCATGCTTTTGACTGTTCCCGCAGCGCTGGCACTGTTTGCCGTGCCTGAGCCGATCGTCCGGGTCCTGTTTGAGTACGGCGCCTTTACCGCGCAGGACACGCAGAATGTGGCCTGGGCGCTTGCCGCTTTCGCGGTCGGCCTGCCGGCGTTTGTGCTGATCAAGGTGTTTTCGCCCGCCTATTTTGCGCGTGAGGATACGCGCACCCCGATGATTTATGCCGGCATCAGTGTTGTCGTGAATATCGCGCTGTCGCTCATCCTGTTCTTCTCATTCAAGGAGGCCGGCATTGCGCCACATATTGGCATTGCAATCGCCACCACTGTTGCCGGCTGGGTCAATGTACTGTTGTTGTGGGGCACGCTTGTGGCGCGGGGTGACTACGAGGCGGACGCCCTTTTGAGGCGAACACTCCCGCGCGTGGCCGCGTCGAGCGTTGCGATGGCGGTCGTCGTCTTCGGGCTCGCTGAGCTCTTGGCGCCCCAGTTCGAGAACGGCGCTGGCCGCTTGATGCAGGCCGGCGCTCTGCTGGGTTTGGTGACGGCGGGGCTTTTGGTCTACGGCGCGCTGGCACAGCTCACGGGCGCTGCGCATCTGCCGAGCCTGCTGCGCGGCCGTGTCCGGCCCACCGCCTGAGATTTATCGGATTGCGGATGACGGACGCTGCGTAGGGCTGGCCGCCTGGCGCGGGGGGCGGCGGCCAGGTGGCGCCCGAGGCTACGACAGAGTGGCACACAATCGGTCATGCACCGCCGTGCTGACTTTCGATCGCCGTCCGCCACACGCCCATTACCGCCAACAAGCCCACCATCAGCCGCGACACACCACTTGCGCCGTGCGTCAACCACGCGCATGAAGCTGCGTCCGCCCGGCGCCCTCCGCCCCGCGCCCTGTGCGATTGCGGCACGGCTCTCTTCGAGCGGCCCGGCGTAACTGCCCGTCGGGCGGCTCACGCCCGATCAACCGCCCCACCGACATCCCTTGGTCCAAACGAGGTTTCCCGATGTCCGAACCGTCATCTGCTTGCGCAGCGCCATCCACCTCCGCCGCCACCCGATCCTTCACGCCGCGCGTATTCTCTGGCGTGCAGCCAACGGGCAATTTGCACCTCGGCAACTACCTGGGTGCCATCAAGCGGTTCGTCGATCTGCAGGCCGATTACGAGTGCCTGTACTGCATCGTGGATCTGCATGCGATCACGCAGGATCGCGCCGTCTGGGGGGGGCCGGCAGAGCTTGCCAAGAACACGCGCGAAGTTGCCGCCGCCTACCTCGCCGCGGGCATCGATCCGAAAAAGGGCGTTGTCTTCAATCAGAGCCAGGTGATCGAGCACGCAGAGCTCGCATGGATCTTCAACTGCGTCGCCCGCATCGGCTGGTTGAACCGGATGACGCAGTTCAAGGAGAAGGCCGGCAAGAACCGCGAGAATGCGTCCGTCGGGCTCTATGCCTATCCAAACCTGATGGCCGCGGACATCCTGCTGTATCAGGGCACGCACGTTCCGGTGGGCGAAGATCAAAAGCAGCACCTGGAACTGGCACGCGACATCGCGCAGAAATTCAACATCGACTTTGCAGAGGAATGTGCGGGCCTTGGCTGGGCGGACGGTATCTTTCCCCTTCCCGAGCCGCTGATCACAGGGCCTGCCACGCGCGTCATGTCCTTGCGTGACGGGACGAAGAAGATGTCGAAGTCCGACCCGTCGGACATGTCACGCATCGTCATGACCGATGACGCCGACACCATTGCCAAGAAGATCCGCAAGGCCAAGACGGACCCGGAGCCGCTGCCGGAAAGCGTGGAGGGTCTCGCAGAACGCGCCGAAGCCGCCAACCTCGTCGGCATCTTCGCAGCACTTGCGGGCGAGACGCGGGATGCGGTCGTAGCCACCCATGGCGGCACCCAATTCTCCGAGTTCAAAAAAGCCCTGGTTGAGGTTGCTGTTGAAGCCGTCGCGCCGATTGGTGATGAAATGCGGCGGTATCTGTCGGACCCAGCCCAGATCGATGCGATGCTGGCCGAGGGCAGCGAACGTGCCCGCGTGATCGCTCAGCCGATCATGGCCGATGTGCGCCGGGTGATGGGGTTCATCGGTTGAGGCACGGTGTGCCGCACTGCAAAGGGCGGCATCGCTTGTTGGCGTTTCCGCACTGCAGCAAAGCCGTGTCGGGCACCTGCCCGTGCGCACGACGTCTCCCCGCTTGGCCAGAGACGATGATGCTGCCGGTTGCGCCGCCGCGGGCCAGACGTCACAGTGACAGGCTGCTGCGCGTTCACCCGCATCGAGACGGTGAGGGTGCGCAATGGGAGGTGCACATATGGCTCAAAAACTCCGCCGCGTTTTCGAGGAAGGCCATACCCGCAAGTTCCTCGTCATTGTTGACGACTCGCCGGAATTCGACGCCGCGCTGATGTTTGCGGCGCGCGTGGCCAACCGGACGAACGGCCGACTGGTGTTCATGTACGTCATTGAGCCGGGCAGCTTCCAGCATTGGATCGGTGTGGAAGAAATCCGCCGGGAGGAAGAGATGAGCCGCGCCCGGGCGTTGTTCCGGCTGGCGCAGCGCAAGCTCACCAACATCGGTTGCGGCGATCTCGATCCGGAGGAACTGATCTGCGAAGGCAAGAAGGCCGATGAGATCGTGCGCACGATCGAGGAGGACGAGGACATCGCCGTTCTGGTGCTCGGCGCATCCACCAGCCAGGAAGGGCCCGGGCCGCTCGTGTCATCGCTCGCCACGGGCAAAGGTGCAGGGTCATTTCCGATCCCGATCTATATCGTGCCGGGGACCCTGACGGCGGAAGAAATCGTGGCGCTCGCCTGACAGGCCGGTGATGGGGCGGCGCCAGAGACAAACGACCGGGACAACGACTGGGACGACTGCAGGCCCAACGACAGGGGCACAGGCAGAGACGATATCAGGCGCGACATGAGCGGGCGCCGTCGCCCGCAGGGTCGCACGCAATGTGTGCGCTGGTCCGCTCCAATCCTCAGCGCGCCGGCCCGCATCCGTGCCATGCGCATTGCCCGTCTTGCACTTTGCTAGAACCGTTCTAAACTCCAGGTCAGTCATTCACGACAGACCCCGCGAGGCGTTCATGTTTATTCAGACCGAAGAAACGCCGAACCCGGCGACCATGAAGTTCATCCCCGGCCAGACCGTGCTGTCATCCGGCATGCGCGAGTTCGGATCGGCCGATGAGGCGTCCGGCATCTCACCGCTGGCCGAGCGCTTGTTCGCCGTGAATGGCGTCAAGGGCGTCTTCATGTCGTGGGATTTCATCTCCGTGACGAAGGATGACGCCACACCGTGGCCGCACCTGCGCCCCGCCGTCCTGGGCGCGATCATGGAGCACTACATGTCTGGCGACCCGGTGGTGGTCGACGGCACAGCGGCCCAGCCAGCGCATTCCGACGAGTTCTTCGACGAGGCCGACGCCCAGATCGTGACCACCATCAAGGAACTGCTCGATACGCGCGTCCGGCCCGCCGTGGCGCAGGACGGTGGCGACATCACCTTCCACGGCTTCAAGGAGGGCGTTGTCTTCCTGCACATGCGTGGCGCCTGCGCCGGTTGCCCGTCCTCAACCGCAACGCTCAAACACGGCATCGAGAACCTGCTGCGCCACTTCATCCCCGAAGTTTCGGAAGTCCGCCCGGTGGTGTGAGTGTGTCCTCGCAGGCAAGCGAACGCAGGCAGATGCGGCCGTGCGCGGTGGGTTGCGGCCTGCGCGTTGCGCGCCTGAGTTGCAGCGTTGATTGCTGAAGGTCGGATCCATCCCACAGCCCTACGCGTTATCACCGATGTGTGTGGCGGATCGCCGCACGACGTGAGGCGGCAGTCAGGCGTTCCGCCTTGCGCGTGCCGCAGTGCACCAGACGCAACGCAACATCCGGGGATGACATGTCCGACAAGACAAAAGACCTGCCGGCTCGCCCGCAGGCCGCGGTTGATCAGGCCGCGCTCGACCAGATCTTCCATGACGCCAGGACGTTCAACACGTGGCACGACACACCGGTGACCGATGACCTCTTGATCCGGCTGGCGGACACGACGCGCATGGCGCCAACAAGCGCGAACTGCTCGCCGGCGCGCATCGTTTTCGTGAAGTCGCCAGAGGCAAAGGGTCGCCTGAAGCCGCACCTCGCAGACGGCAACGTGGACAAGACCATGGCGGCGCCGGTCACTGCCATCATCGGTCACGACATGGCGTTCTATGAAAAACTCCCCCAACTGTTCCCGCACACGGACGCGCGCAGCTGGTTTGTCGGCAATGAAGACCTCATCGAGGAGACAGCCACGCGCAACGGCACGCTGCAGGGCGGATACCTCATCCTCGCGGCACGCGCGCTCGGCCTCGATTGCGGACCGATGTCAGGCTTTGACAAGCAAGGCGTCGACAGGGAGTTTTTCTCCGATACGACATTCAAGTCCAATTTCCTTTGCAATCTCGGTTATGGCAAAACCAAAGACCTGTTCCCCCGCTCACCGCGCTTCTCCTTTGATGAGTGGTGCCGGATGGTCTGACGCACGGACCGCAGGCCCGGCGCAGCGCAACGCAGCGCCGGTGTAGCGCAGAGGACGGGCCCATGCTGATTTTGGCACTCGATACCTCCGCCGCCGCGTGTTCGGCGTGTCTTGGTGAGGTCGATCTCGGGACCCTGGGCGAAGGCCTGTCCGCCAAAGCACCGTCACCGCGGCCGCAAGCGCAATGGCGCGGCCATGCACGTTTACTGTCAGAGCGTCTGGAGCCGATGGCCAAAGGGCATGCCGAAGCGTTGCCCCCGATGGTGGCGCAGGTGCTGGCCGAGGCCGGGGTCACCCCCGCAGATCTCGGCGGGCTCGCGGTCAGTCTTGGACCGGGCACGTTCACGGGCGTGCGCATTGCGCTGGCGGCCGCCAAGGGCCTGTGCGCCGTGCACCCCGTGCCCGTCCTGGGCACCTCAACGCTTCATGTGATGGCTTGGCGGTTCGCGGCGATCCCGGCGGGGCGGATCAAAAATGAGTTCGGCCAGGCGCCGCACGGCCTTGCCGAGCCGCCGCACCTTGGCGTTGTTGTGGATGCCCGGCGCGACCAGCTTTACGTCCAGATGTTCACGCCAGAGGCGGCCCCGCTTGGAGATGCGGAAATCATATCGCACGGCGATGTCGGTACGTGGCTTGCCGTCCACCCCGGATTGCCGACACCGTGTTCCGTTGCCCTGCTCGGCAGCGGCGCGCAGTTGGTGGATTGTGCACCGGTCACACACCCCGGGTCTCCGCGCATGTTCCGCGTGCACGATGCAGCAGAATTGCTCCCCTCGGCGGGCGCATTGTTCGAGATGGCAGCAGCGCAAACCCTCAGTCACCACGGCTTTCCCGGCGTCAGATGGGATGAGGTGACCCCAATTTATCTCCGTGCGCCTGACGCAAAGCCGCAGACGCCTCTGCTGGCATCGCGCGCGCCGCGCCATCCAAGCGAGGCCGCCGGCGGACGCACACGCCTTGATTGAAGATGCTGCAAATGTGCGGCCGCTGACGGGGGCCGCGCTTGCGCCCGGCTCAAGCGCCTGTGCACGCATGGCGCAGATCCATGCGATGAGCTTTCGTGCGCCCTGGAGCAGCGACGAGGTTGCGGCCCTTTGCGCAGGGTCTGCAGCGCGCTGCTTCGTCATCGGTCCGACAGCGTCAGACATCGAAGGGTTCGCGCTTTTCCAGGCGGTGTCGCCGGAGGCGGAGCTGTTGACGGTGGCCGTCGACCCTGCACTTCGGGCCCGCGGCGTGGCGCGTCTGCTGCTGTCGCACGCGCTGGCCCATCTGCGGACAGCAGACCACGTGGAGACCGTGCATCTTGAAGTGGCCGAGACGAACGCGATCGCGCTTCGTCTTTATCAGGCGCTTGGCTTTGTGGAGGTGGGGCGCCGCCGCGGGTATTATGCCACTGGCCTGGTCAGCCCGCCGGACCCTAGCACTGAGGTGCGCCCGCCGACCGACGCGATCATGATGACGCTCGAACTGGCGAACCCCCGGTGATGGGATCGCGCGCACCATCAGGGGGCCAGCGGTGCGGTGCGCTGGAAACGCGTTGACCCTTGCCGGCTCCAGCGAACATAACCCGCTGACGACACGCAGTTGCTCACGGGGCCGGGCCCATGCCGGACGATCCCAACCAGACCGACAATGCCGACGCGACGGCTGCCGCGTCCGGAACGGCGCCCTTGTCCGTATCGGCAACACCGGGGCCGCTCGAGACGCTGTGCGAGGAACGCGGCCTGCGGATGACGGAACAGCGCCGCGTCATTGCACGGGTGCTGGATGGTGCGGCTGACCACCCTGACGTCGATGAGGTGTACCGGCGCGTTTCCAGCGTGGATCAATCCATTTCGCTGTCGACCGTCTATCGCACGCTCAAGGTGCTGGAAGACGCGGGCATCCTTGAGCGCCATGACTTTGGTGCAGGGCGTGCGCACTACGAGATGGCCAGTGACGACCACCACGACCATCTGATCGACGTCGACACGGGCGATGTGATCGAGTTTTCGAATTCAGAAATCGAGGCCATACAGGAGCGTGTGGCCCGTGAACTTGGCTATGAACTCGTCGGCCACAAACTTGAGCTCTATGGTCGGGCCATCGGCAAGCGCGGCGGATCGTGACGCGGCCGACCCCTTGCAGCCCGCCTCGGGGTGCGGGACGGGCTGGTTGGCCGTGCGGACGAGGGCGGAACGGCGCCGGTGCTCGGCCATCACATCAACAAGGCACGAGGCACGCGCATGGGCGAGACGCACGTGGGTCAAATGCTGGAGCGCGGCCCGCTCGATAAGCTGCGCGGCGGCGCGGCCCTCACGGCATTCGCGCTGCTGACACTGCCGCTGTTGCCCGTTCAATGGCTGGCGGTAAAGCTGCACCGCGTGGCGCCACCCGCGCTTTGGGTCGCCCGATGGCTGCCGGTTGGATATCACCGCTGCGTGTGTGCACTGCTTGGCCTGCGTGTGCGCCGGCACGGCAAACTGCGCTCAGGATCACCGTTGCTGGTGCTGGCGAACCACGCCTCGTGGGCGGACATTCCGGTGCTGTCCAGCGTGGGCCCGGTGTCATTCGTCGCCAAAAGCGAGGTGGGCGGCTGGCCAGGCGTTGCGACGCTCGCCAATCTCCAGCGCACGCTCTACATTCGGCGGGCCGAGCGCTCGGATGTGCGCAATGTCGGCGCTGCCATCTCAGAGCGGCTGGCCCTCGGCGACACGATCATGGTCTTCCCGGAAGGAACGAGCAGCGACGGCAACAGCGTGCTGGCGTTTCGTTCATCGCTTCTTGCCCCCTTCACGGTTGCGCCACGAGAACGGGAGCAAGAACGAAAACGAGACCTGGGCCGGGCAGCCGCAGCCGCAAACGATGGCCAGCCGTCGTCCGGTTCGGGCCATACGGTGCAGTTCATCGCCGTGGCCTACACCGGCCTGGACGGCCTCCCGCTCGGACGCGACACCCGCCCCCTGATCGCATGGTTCGGAGATATGGATCTCCCCGGCCACGCGTGGGAGATCCTGTGCGCCGGGCCGCTGGAGGTGCATGTCTGGATTTCAGAGCCCCTGCCCCGCGAGGTGGCATCGGATCGCAAGCGGCTTGCGGCGGAAGCGGAAGAATGGGTGCGCGCGCAGCAAGCGCGGTTGCTGCGCGGCATGGCTGCGCCGTAAGGGGCGTTGCGCGGTCCGACGCCGCGTCAGGAGATCTGCGTGCCCGTGCGCGGCACACTGGCGTAGCTCGCCGGCGCACCCTGGAAGCCGCCGAAGCCCGGGCCTGAAGCGCCGCCTCCAGCGCCCGCCGTGCCAGCCGCCGACGTGGGTCCGCCTGGGCGGTTGGGCCCGGGCTCGGGCGCACCATTGATGCCACTTGAAGGCTCTGACGTTCCATCATCGCCCGCTTCACCCTCGTCACGGCGACGTTGGCGATCGCGCATAAAATCCTCGAACTCTTGGCGATCCTTCGCCATGCGCAGGCGCTCCAGGAAGTCGGTGAATTCCTTTGCCTCCTGCTCCAGGCGCTTCAGAGTCTCCTCGCGGTATTCATCGAACGCGCGGTTGCCGGTCGGCTCAAACGCCTTGGCCTGCATGCCCCACGCATTCATTTTGGTCTCCCAACGTTCCGCCCATTTGCGCCGGCGCCCGTTGCTCCGTGCTGAACATCCCATACGTCCGCTCCAGATCATGTAGCCCAGGATTGCGAGACCCACGGGCCAGAAAATGATGAAACCGCCGACCATGGCGGCAAGCCAGGCCGGGCGACCCCAGTCGTCCAACTGGTGTTCTATGCGCCTCAGCGTCTGCGACATGTGCCTCTCCAGGTGTTGTTGCCGTGTGCCCCCCTTCCGCCCGTCGCGATCCCACAAGTGTGACGGGCCAAGAACGTGCCGGGGCGAGCAGGCGCCAAGGTCCTGCTGCGAGCCAGCGACGGCCACTCACCGCCGCCCGCTCCATGGATGTGAATGTTTTTCACATTTACATAGCTGGATCGCGTGCGGCGGTCTGTCAAGACCGTGTGATCCTTCATTTTTGGTGCGGCCTGATCGATTATGAGGGTCGATGGTGTGCGCCAGCCGGATCACCACCGCCCGTGGGCCGTCTGCGACGCCCGCTCAGCGCTTTTGATCGCCGGCTGGCGGTTGGGGCGTAGCCAACCCGTCGAGATAAATGAGCATGCCTGCCTCAAGCAGGTCCTCCGGCTCCATGGGGATCGCTCGGCGCGCACCGTCCCCGCGCGCAAACAGCGCCGCAATGCCGTGCGACAGGGACCAGACGTGGAGCGCCATCATCAATGCCGGTGGTTTGCGCGGCCCGGGCATGGTGGCCGCCAGCGCTTCGCACGCCCCGCGCAACACGTTGAACGCCCTGTCACCCGCCGTGCGCAAGGCGGGGTAATCCGCGAATGACAGGCCGCTCTCGAACATGGCCGAAAAGTGGGCAGGTTCCGTCCGGGCAAATGCGAGATAGGCGTTGCCCATGCGCTTGAAGGCCGCGTGCGGGTTGGGCCGGCCGTCATCCCAGCCGTGGGCGAGTGCGTCGGCGAAGCGTTCAAAGCCGCGTTCTGCCACTTCGGCAAGCAGCGCGTCCCGGTCACGGAAATGGCGATAGGGCGCAGCGGGAGAAACACCGGCGGCGCGCGCAGCTTCGGCAAAAGTGAAGCCGCCTGGACCCTTCTCTGAGATCAGCGAGAGCGCGGCCGAGACCAGCGCCTCACGCAGATTGCCATGGTGATAGCCCTTGCGTCCGCGCTCCTTGGCACGCCCGGATGCTTCGCGGGAAGCGTCGTTGCTGCGCGAACCGGTGTCATCGGCGTCAGGGGGCAGGGTCATGCGAGCGCTCTACCGGCGGCTGCGGCCCGGTGCAAATGGCCAGAGTGGCGCGCGTTGTGTCCGGAGGCGGGCCGCACGGCGAACGACAGGGTCGACGGGCCGGACGTTCATGTCCATTGCGGGTCGGAATGGCCGGACGGCGCGATTGACACAACAGCGCCCGCGAACGTGGTGGAGGTGGCTTCGCTCGCCAGTCAGCCGAGCCACAAAATGGCGGTGGCGGGTTCTGAATAAGCCAACGGCCTACGGAGCGCCCGCCATGATGCTGATTGAGCCTACCGTTCTTCTCGCCTACGTCGTCGCGTGCGCGGCCATCATCGCGGTGCCGGGTCCGACGGTGACTGTGATCATCGCCAATGCCTTGCGCCATGGCACCGGCGCCGGGTTGCTCAATGTTGCCGGCACGCAGGCTGGGCTGCTGGTGCTCATCGCGGCCCTCGCCGCCGGCCTTGCCGCGGTGGCGGAGCAAATGGCGTGGCTGTTCGAAATCGTGCGCTGGGTTGGCGCGGCGTATCTCATCTGGCTCGGCATCCAGATGTGGCGCTCGATGGGCGCGTTGGCTGAGGCGACGGCTGCGCCATCACCCTCGGGGCTGTTCTGGCAGGGGTTTCTGGTCATCCTGTCCAATCCCAAGGCGCTGGTGTTCTTCGGTGCGTTCATCCCACAGTTTGTCGATCCTTCAGGCCCCGTCGTGGCACAGACGGTGATCTTCGGGCTGGTGTTCATGGCGGTGGCCACGCTGCTTGACGGCCTTTATGCGGTCGCTGCGGGGCGTGCTGGTGGGCTACTCAGTCAGGGCAACGTGCGCGCCCTTGAGCGGGTCAGCGGGACTTGCCTCATCTGCGGCGGCCTGTGGCTGGCGGTCACGCGGGCAAAGTGACGGCAGCGATCATACTCGTGTCGCGCAACTGACGTTTGGTCCCCATCCGCTGCCAATCTCGAAACCGAACGTCTTAACGATCAGGAACACGGTGGACGGTTCGTCGGACGTTCGCCTCCAGGTCCGGTATCACCCGTGCGCGGTCCGCCCGACGCCATTGCATCCGGAACCTGGCGGGCGCGGCGGCGCTCAGCTCGCACACGCAAGAAGTAAAATGCGGCCATGCCAATTTCCCGGACCAAATCCGCGTCGGACCATTCAAGAGACAACCGGGAGGCCGCTGCCGATGATCTGGTGCGTGCCGACGTGGAGCGCATCGCCAGTCTCATGGACGATCGCTTTCGGGTGCCCGGTACGTCATTGCGTTTCGGTCTCGACAGCCTCATCGGGCTGATCCCGGGGATTGGCGAGACCGTCACCGCCGGCATTTCGACGTACCTGATGGCACTGGCGTGGCAGGCAGGTGCACCGTTTCTGCTGATCGTCCGCATGGCGTTGAATGTCGTCCTGGACACGGTCCTAGGGGCCATCCCGCTTGTGGGCGATCTGTTTGACTTCGCCTGGAAGGCCAATCGCAAGAACGCACAGCTGCTGGCCAACCACATGGAGCGCAAGCAAAGCCGCCGGTGACGGGCATCGCAAGCGCGGGCCCCATCAGCCTGAACGGGCCCATTGCATGGGGTGAGCAGCGACCCGCAGGCCAGACGGTTCGGTCTCTCCAGGTCTCGGCGGCCGACATCGGCGACCTCCAGCCAATTGCGCCAATTCATGTGCTGATCTACGGCTTTCAGACCGCATAATGCGCGCGCGGCCGGCCAGCGAGACACGCTCGCCTCGTCGCAATCGCCCAGCACGCAGGAAGGGCGCGATGGTTCACCCGCCTCAGCAACGCCCGGTGCGCACGGGACCATCTTCGATCCGCCTGTGCCTCGCCTCCGCACTGTTGTGGGCCGCCACAATGGGCGCTGTGGCCACGCCGGCGCGGGCCCAGTTCACAGGCGACTGGTCGGGTCAGATTGTCTCCCGCGTGATTGATTTCCAGTTCAACTCGCCGTGCTTTTCCGAGCTCAAGCGTGACCGGCTTGTCTACATTCTGGGCCTCGTGAGCCCCGATGTCCGCCTGTCGGCGCAGGAGGAAAGCGCGCTCATCAACACCTTGAGCGATGCACTGCGCCAGCGCACGCGCAACAGGATCGCCGTTGCTCGCCGCTTCCAGGATTTCGCGGCACGCTCGGGCGGACTGGGCGAAGCGCTGACACGTGAAATCAGCCGGCTGGAGCGCGAGGCGAACGACGCGGACATCACCGTCCTCATGCTTCCGGTGCGCAGCGATACGCGTCGGCTCGTGCTCGAGGTGGCATTATGGTTGAAGGACGGTGGTGACAGTGCCCGGCGGGTGGCATGCGCCCCGACGTTCAACATCGAGGTGAAACGCGACGTGCGTCAGGATCCGCGGTGCGCGCGCGCGTGGCGCATGGCGGTCGGCAGTAACTCACTGGACGAGTACAGGGCCTTTACCCGCTTTTTCTCTGACTGCGCGGAGGCTGACGAGGCCGCACAACGCATCGCAGAGTTGGAGCTGATCGCCGGCCAGGAGCGCTGTCGCAGTGCCTTTGCCGCAGCGCGTGCCGAAAGCACCTCCGCGGCTTACACGCGCTTCCTGCGAGATCACGGCACATGCCCGGAAGGCGCTGGACTTGATCTCGTCATTCAGACACTGCGGCGGCTGGAGCAGGCGGGCACCGGTAGCGGCGCGCGGGATGTCGCAGGCGCTGGGCGCGCCGAGCCCGGTCCGAACCGGTCCAACCCGCTCTCGCCCGCGCCGTCGCCATCAGGCACCGTCGCAGATCCTGCCCGCGCAGATGCCCCGGCTCGCCACCTGCGAAGGCCGTCCGGCGGTGGTGAGACGTGCACCCGACGTGGCGGGGCGACCTTCTGCGCCAGTTCATTTCTGCCGACGGCCGGCGTCAACACGAGCAATTATTCGCCTTCAAGCCTCGTTGATGGCACAGACAGGACGGCCTGGGTGGAGGGCGCGCGTGGCAAGACGAATTACGGCATTGGCGAATACATTGCGATCGATTTTCCCCGGCGACAAACCGTGAGAGGACTGCGGATCAAGAACGGGTATCCCAAATCGCGCCGTCATTTCCGGATCAACAGCCGGGTCCGCCAGGCTCTGGTCTCGTTCTCAGATGGTGCGACGGAAACGCTGCGGTTGCGCGATGTGTCAGCGTGGCAGGACTTGCGTTTCTCCAGGCCACGCGAGGCCGACTGGGTCAGGATCGAGATTGTGGATGTCTATCCTGGCAGTAAGTATGCGGACACGGCGATCAATGAATTGCGTGTCTACTGAGGAGCGGCGGGCGTCATGAAGCGTTCAGTTTTTTGGTGCCGGTTCCGACATTTCTTTTCAGTCGCGACACAACTCATCAGGCCAGTGCCGCAAACGTTTGGCGAAGCGAGGCAGCGTCCAGGTTTTTTGGTTAGAGAAAACGTCGCATGCGCAATAAGGCTGACGCTCGTTGTGTCAGCATTGTTCATGGGGGCACTGTCCATCGCCGGGCAAGCCGCAGCGCAAGGTGCTGCGCAGGCCACTGAGCCCAGTGTCGAAGCCTCGCCTGTTGAGCGTGTCGGACGTCATAACGCGCGTGTGCCGAAGCCCATGGCAAAGCCGGGCCAGCGTAACGTCATCAGAACACCGCGAGTTCGCCTGCCGCGCGGCTTCGTGTTCCTACGCGATGTGGCACCGAGCATCCGCCAGGAAATGCGCTACGCCAGCCCCTTCAATTTTACGGGTGCGCGGGTGCCGGGCTATGACGCGGCGGAATGTGTCCTCGCCCGCCCGGTCGCTGCGGCTCTCGCCCGCGTGCAGCAGAGCCTTTGTGCGCAAGGCCTGTCTCTGAAGGTGTATGATTGCTACCGGCCAGCCCGATCCGTGCGCGCGTTCGTGCGTTGGGCGCGCGAAGGGCCGGCAACGGCAAAGATGCAGGCGTATTTCCCAAACTTGCGCAAACGCCAGATCATTCCCCGCGGTTACGTTGCCCCCCGCTCAACACATTCAACAGGGCGGGCGATTGATCTCACCCTGGTTCAGGGCGCGTGCAATGGCAGCTCTGATGACGATGCGTCTGCTGCCGGCGATCCGTTTGGCGCGCTGCGGGCTGCCACCCTTGAGCGACTGACGGCCCCCTGCACCGCGCCGCAGTCCGCTCGCGCGCCGGACACGTCGGTGGATATGGGCACGGGCTATGACTGCTTTGATGTGCGCAGCCACACTTATGCGGACGGCATTGGCGTTGAGGCCGTCCACTGGCGCGAAAAGCTGCTCAGGGAGATGCGGGCCGAGGGTTTTCGGAATTATGCTAAGGAGTGGTGGCACTTTTCATTGCGCGCACCAGGGTTTGAGCGGCGAGAAGATTTTCCAATTGTTTCAGGTGGGTGATAGAACAGTCAGCGCCGATGGCGCCGGACGCTCGGTCAAGCCCGCGTGAGCAGCCTGAAATGACGCATCGCCCTAATCTGCGGTGCTGATGCTCGGGATCAATGCGGGAAGGTCGGCGACTGTATCGATGACGTGGTCGGCGCCGGCATCCATTAGAATATCTGAAATCCGGCGCCTGTTTTCATCCCTAGCTTCACGCGTAAGCGCCTGCACCTCGTTGCTGGTCATGCCCATATGATTGCCGGACAGGGCGACCCCGACGCTCAGGCAACCGGCTGATTTGCCCTCGGCAATACCCGGCGCCGTGTCGTCCACCTTGATCATGGTATCTGAAGGATAAACGGCCAGATCAACGAAGCATTGATACATGCCTAAGGGTCCCGGCCGCCCTTCTTTCAAATCGTCCGAGCACACGATTGTGTCTGGCGCGATGCCGCGTTCGGCCGCCAGTGGCGCGAGCGCCGCCATAATGTCACGCGTGTAGCCTGTCGTTGAGCCGATTTTCAGGCCCATCGCGCGGAGCTCCGCCAGCGCTGTTGCGGCGCCGGGGACAGGCTCTGCATGCGCGCCGACAACGGCGATGTTCAGTGGAAGAAAAACCTCGTAAATCGCATCAATGTCCTGCGCGGTGCAGGCGCGCCCATGGCGCTCCGCCCATAGATTGGTAACCCGCGGCATGGCCAGCATGGCAGCAATATGATCGCGCTTGGGCAAACCCATCGGCGCGCGCGCCTCCTCGGCCGTGACCTCAATGTCGAACCGGGCGAACGCTTCTCTGAATGCTTCGGCTGGCGCAAAGCATCCGTAGTCAACGAGCGTGCCTGCCCAGTCAAAAACAACGGCCTTGAATTGGGTCATCGGTAAACCTGTGGGCTGTGTTGCTGCGGGCGGCGCGGCGCGTGGGTTGGCCAACAATGCTGTAAACGACAGTGCCTGGCGGCTGGTCGCGCAAGTACAAACGGCATGCTAAGCTTCTGGTGGGCAACCTTAAGTGAGCGATCCATGTCTCAAGACTCAGCCGACGGGACCGCGCGGGCCGCTGACGACCCGCCGGAACCCATGACCGTTGATGAGTTCCTCGTCTGGTCCGAAACGCAGGACGGACGCTGGGAACTGCACGACGGCATCCCGGTCCGCATGGCCGCAGAACGGACGGGGCACGCGAAGGCTAAATTCAGGGCTCAGGTGGCACTGGACCAAGCGATCGAACGAGCTGGCAAGCAATGCCATATGCTGCCTGACGGGGCGACCATCAGAATAACCGACGACGTGTCGTACGAACCGGACGCGCTGGTCTACTGCGGCGAAGAGCTAGCTGACGACACAATCGAAGTGCCGGAGCCGGTGATCATCGTCGAGGTGCTGTCTCCCTCGACCCGAAACAACGACATGGGTGCCAAGTACTTAGCTTATATCGGCGTGCCCTCGGTGCAGCATTATCTGCTGATCGATCCGGCTGGCGCACCGATCATCCATCACCGGCGAAAGGGGCCTGACACGTGGCTGACGCAGTTGGTGCGTGATGGAGAGATTGTTTTGGACCCACCGGGCCTGACGATTTCAGTCAAAGACCTCAACGCTGAACGTATCTGATCAGTCTGCACTGATCCGGCATGCCGCAATGGCCGCTTGGGAGCGATGCCCCATGATTGGCTTTTCATTAGCTATCTGAGCCACTTCAGCTCCAGACAATCAAATCGGTTATTGATCATTTCGCAGCGTGCCTGGCAGATCTAGCAGCGTCAGTTGTTTCAGTTTTGTTTCTCCTCCTTTGTGGCGGCTGAGTTCGACCTGGCACAAATCAGCTTGCCGCTTCAGCTCTGCACGGCTCCGACCGCGCCGTATCCTTCTAAAGTCCCACGGCGTGTAGCCAAAACCGGCATTTTTGTGCATGCCGAGCATTGATGACTGGGCGTTTTGCTGCAGGCGGGCTAGGGTAACATCCGGTTGTTTCGGAGACGCAAGGGCATGGCCTTGGGCGACCATTTTTCGATTAATGCTTTCACCATCGACTTCACACTCTGCGACAAACCGGGAATAACTTGTTAGGGGCCGATCCTCTTTGCCCCTGGGAACGCGGCATTCAATGTTTTCGCTATTCAAAATCCCTATGAGCGCACTTCTTGCTTTTCGCCCACATCTCTCATCGTCGTCATCGCCTGGGCATTTCTGATACAACTCAGGCGCGTCTATTCCTTCCAACCGGATCCGGAAATCTCCGAGCCAGAATGAGTCGCCGTCCTCAACGTCACTTTCAGGCACCCGCCGTGATGATCGTAGAACGACAGCTTCGGGCGTCGGCAGGTACTGAACTGCAGCGTGGCGGGGAACGGCGGATCCATCGTCTCTCAACTGCAGAGCAGCTGCGCCGAAGGACGCCAATGCCAAGATGGCAACAAATCCGATCAAAGGGAAAGCAAAACGTGAACACATAACAAGGCCCTCTTAACCTTAATAAAGATTAGAGTACCATCGTTCAAATGTCCATGGAGCGGCGGATCTGACGCGATAAGGCGCGACGCGCCTTACAGGTTCAGGTCAGCTCTTCGTTGCTCGACTTGACCGCAGCCCGTTCCGCCTCCGCCGCATCGACATAAAGCTTGCCGCCCATCTCGCGGAATTTTTCTGCCATGTGTGCCATGCCGGCTTGCGGATCGAGGCCGTCGGCACCCGGCGCTTCCTCGTTCAACGTCGCCGCGTAATCGCGCACATCCTGCGTGATCTTCATGGAGCAGAATTTCGGCCCGCACATGGAGCAGAAATGCGCCACCTTGTGCGCCTCCTTGGGCAGGGTCTCATCGTGGTATTGCCGTGCTGTGTCAGGATCGAGACCGAGATTGAACTGGTCCTCCCAGCGGAACTCAAACCGCGCTTTTGAAAAAGCATCGTC
>CAZGNQ010000021.1:0-23209 GCA_964527285.1 uncultured Hyphomicrobiales bacterium
CGGATCTGCCGATCGTGATAATTTCCGGCCACGGCATCATCGAGACGGCAGTGACGGCCTTCAAGCGCGGCGCCTACGACTACATCGAGAAGCCGATCAGCCTGGACAAACTTCTGCTCGTCACCCAGCGCGCGCTGGAGACGTCAGAGTTGCAGCGCGAGGTGGCCGAGTTGCGTGGGCGCAGCGCCCATTCGTCTGAGATGATCGGCACATCGACCGCGATCAACCAATTGCGCTCTTCCATCGAAAAGGTGGCGCCGACCAACTCGCGCGTCATGATCACGGGCGCATCGGGCTCCGGCAAGGAGCTTGCCGCGCGCACGCTTCACACCAAGTCACTGCGTCAGGACGGCCCGTTCGTTGTTCTCAACGCCGCCGTCATGTCCCCCGATACGGTGGAGATGGAACTTTTCGGGTCAGACGATGGGGTCGGTGGCCCGCGCAAGGTGGGCGCGCTTGAAGCGGCACACTCCGGCACGCTCTACATCGATGAAGTGGCGGACATGCCGCTTGAGACGCAAGGCAAGATCCTGCGTGTTCTCGTTGAGCAGAAGTTCATGCGCGTGAACGGATCCACAAAGGTGCATGTGGATGTGCGGATCATTTCCTCCACCAGTCGCGACCTGAACGAGCTGATGGCGGCCAACAAATTCCGTCAGGATCTCTACCACCGTCTCAACGTGGTGCCGCTGCGCGTGCCTTCCCTGTCGGAGCGGCGCGACGATATCCCCGGGCTGGTCCAGCATTTCGTCAAGCAAGTGGCCAAGGCATCGGGATTGCCGCCGCGCAAGGTGGGCGATGACGCGATCGCGGTCCTCCAGGCGCACGACTGGCCGGGCAATGTGCGTCAGCTGCGCAATAACGTGGAGCGGCTGCTCATTCTCGCGGGCGGTGCGCCGAACACGACCATCACCTCCGACATGCTGCCCGATGAAATCGGCTCAGGGGTGCCCATGTCCGCGCGCAACAACTCAGAGCACTTGATGAGCCTGCCGCTGCGCGATGCCCGCGAGATTTTCGAACGCGACTACCTCACCGCACAGATCAACCGCTTCGGCGGCAACATTTCCCGAACGGCCGAGTTCGTCGGGATGGAACGCTCGGCACTGCACCGCAAGCTGCGGGCCCTGGGCCTCACGTCGTCGGAGCGCGGCAATGCAAGCGCTGAGCCCGCGCCGGCACGGGCCGCGTCGGGAGAATAAAGCTCGCCCGATCCAGGCGGCATCACCTGCGTTGAAAGATGCAGAAATAAAACAATACGTTGGAGCGCTTCAAGTGAGCGCATGCAACCTTGAGCCGCTCTAAGCCGCAACGCACGCCCCGCGCGCGATCTCACCGTTCCGACGGTGGAGGGCGCGGGATGCCTTACTGAGACGACCCTGTTCTGGAGGCTTGGCCGATGACAGCGACCACGGATGCCATCGCGGGGCCATGGAATGGGCCTTACGGTCTGCCCGCGTTTCACAGCGTGCACGATCATGATTTCTTGCCGGCCTTCGAAGCCGCCATGGCGCAGCATCTGCGCGAGCTCGATGCGATCAAGGCGCAACAACCGGCGACCTTTGAGAACACCATCGAGGCGATGGAGCGCGCTGGCGGTGCGCTTGATCGCACATGTGCGCTGTTCTTCAACAAATCGGTCAGCAACAGCAATGCTGAGATCGAGGCCATAGAGCGCGAGATCGGCCCTCGGCTCTCGGCACACCGCCAGGCCAACGCGCTCGACCGTGATCTCTGGCAACGGATCCAAAGCATTGAAACGACCGGTCTGAGCCGTGAGCAGGCGCGCGTGCTTGAGCTGACCCGGCGACGGTTCCGGGCCTCAGGTGCCGACCTCGACGACGCCGGCCGCGCGCGACTGACGGAAATCACGCAACGCCTGTCCGTCCTGGGCACAGAGTTCGCGCAAGCGGTGCTGAAGGCCGAACAGTCGGGTGGCATCGTTGTGCCGGCCGGCGAGACGCAAGGCCTGCCGGAATGGCTGGTGGCAGCCGGACGCAAAGCGGCGGCAGCGCGCGCGGGCGCTCAGCATGGCCCCGCCGACGGGGAAGCGGCGGTTGCAGACAACGACGGCGGGTGCCCCCAGGCGGCAGGCACAGACGCCACCGTCAGCGCCGATGCCCTCTTCATATCGACGTCGCGCTCCATGGTGATGCCCTTCCTGCAAGCCTCCCCCAATCGGGCGTTGCGGGAGGCCGCCTGGCGCGCCTGGTCGGATCGCGGTGAGGCCGAGAACTGGCCACGCATCAATGAAACACTCGCCCTCCGCCAGGAACGGGCGGAACTGCTCGGCCACGACAGCTATGCCCACGCAGCCCTTGAGCATCAGATGGCCGGCAACCCGCAGGCCGTCGACGCTCTTTTGCAGACCGTCTGGGAGCCGGCAAAGGCGGCGGCCTCACGCGACGCTGAAGCCCTCGCGGTGCTTGCCGCTGCCGACGGCATCAATGGCCCGCTCCGCCCCTGGGACTGGCGCTATTATGCTGAGCGGCAGCGTGAAAAGCTGCATGACCTGAACGACGCGGAGCTCATGCCTTTTCTGAGCCTGGATGCGATGATCGCCGCCGCTTTTGACGTCGCTGGCCGGCTGTTCGGGCTCAGCTTTTCGCCGGTTGATCCCGCCGTCGCGTTGCACCACGAGGATGCGCGCGCCTGGGAAGTGACGCGCAACGGGGACTTCGTTGGCCTTTTCATCGGGGACTATTTCGCCCGCCCGTCAAAACGCTCCGGCGCCTGGGCCAGCACGTTGCGCGATCAGCAGAAGCTGTCGGAGCCGGGGCGGCCCATCGTGCTCAACACCTGCAACTTCGTGAAGGGCACGCCCACGCTGCTGTCTTGGGATGACGCGCGCACGCTCTTCCATGAGTTCGGCCACGCCCTCCATATGCTGCTGTCGGACGTCACATACCCAAGTGTGAGCGGCACCAACGTGGCGCGCGACTTTGTTGAATTGCCAAGCCAACTTTATGAACATTGGCTCGGTGTGCCGGAGGTTCTGGCGCGCCACGCCCGCCATGTTGAAACAGGCGCGCCCATGCCGGAGCATCTCGTTGCCCGCATCAAGGCCGCAGAGACCTTCGATCAAGGCTTTGCGACGGTGGAGTACCTGGGCTCCGCCATCGTCGACATGCGCATGCACACCGCCGACCCGGCCGACATCAAGGATGCAAAAACGCTTGAGCAGCGCGTCCTTGACGACATCGGCATGCCCGCAGCGATCGGTATGCGGCATCGCTCGCCACATTTCCTCCACGTGTTTGCAGGGCCCGGGTATGCGGCCGGCTATTACAGCTATCTGTGGTCGTAGGTGATGGACGCCGATGCGTTCCAGGCGTTCCGCGAAGCGGGGGACGTGTTCGATGCCGCCACCGCGGGGCGGTTGGAGCGCCACGTCTATTCCGCCGGTGGCGTGGAGGAGGCGCGCGATGCCTATTTGGCGTTTCGCGGCGCGATGCCGGGGCCGGAAGCGCTGTTGGCCGGGCGAGGCCTCGACCAGCCGGGATAAAGGGGCAGACGGCATGGACGCGGGTCGGCCCCTGGGAAGCTCTCTTGGGAATCATGCGGCAAGCCGGGGCGCACACGAGCCAGGGCCCGCGTCACCCAGCGCGTCCACGTCCCACTCGGCCTGCGCAACGGGGTCGACTATGCTCCGCGTGAGCGAGGCAGCCATCACGGCGCTCGCGTGAAAGGCGTTCGCCAATGAAAGTCATCATCTGTGGCGCGGGTCAGGTCGGCTACGGCATTGCTGAACGCCTGAGCGCCGACGACAACGACGTGACCGTCATCGACAAGTCGCCCGAATTGATCCAGCGCGTGAACGACATGCTGGATGTGCGCGGCATTGTCGGTCACGGCTCGCACCCGGATGTGCTGGAAGCCGCCGGAGCACATGACGCCAGCATGATCATCGCGGTCACACTCCACGACGAGGTCAACATGGTGGCCTGTCAGGTGGCCGGCTCACTGTTTGACATCGAGACCAAGATCGCTCGGGTGCGCGCTCAGGAGTACCTGAACCCCACCTGGAACGATCTGTTCTCGCGCAATTCCCTGCCCATCGACGTCGTCATCTCCCCGGAAATCGAAGTGGGCGAGATGGTCATGCGGCGGCTGAGCCAACCAGGCGCCTTTGAGACGATTGCCTTTGGCGAGGGTCGCACCAGTCTCGTCGGGGTCACGTGCTCTGAGAACTGCCCGATCGTGAACACGCCCCTGCGCCAGCTGACCGACCTGTTCCCGGATCTGGACAGTGTGATCGTGGCGGTGCTGCGCAACACCACGCTTTTCGTGCCCCACTCCGATGACCAGTTGAACGTCGGCGATGACGTCTATTTCCTCGGCCGGACCGAGCAGGTGCCGCGCACGCTGAAAATCTTCGGGCACGACGAACAACGCGCCCAGCGCATTTTGATCGCAGGCGGCGGTAACATCGGGCTCTACGTTGCGCTTGCCATCGAGGCGCGCCACCCGACGATGCGCATCAAGGTGCTTGAGCGGGACCACACACGCGCGGTGACGATTGCTGAGCAGCTCAACAGAACCGTGGTGCTCCACGGCGATGTGCTGAACGAAGAGCTGTTGCGCGAGGCCGGCGCCGCGCAGGCCGACGCCATCCTGGCACTGACGAACGACGAGCAGGCGAACATCCTGTCGTGCGTCTTGGCCAAGCAGCTTGGCTGCCAAACCAGCATGTGCCTCTACAACTCGCGTGGGTATGCCAAGGTGATCCGGTCACTCGGCATCGATGCCCACGTCAATCCGCGGGCCACGACGGTCTCCCGCGTGCTGCAGCATGTGCGTCGCGGCCGGATCAAGGCCGTGCACACGCTGCAGAATGGCGCTGGCGAGGTGATCGAAGGGATTGCGCTGGAGACCTCGGCACTGGTCGGCAAGCCGTTGCGCCAGCTCGACCTGCCGGATGGGGTGCGCATCGGGGCGGTGCTGCGCGGCGACCAGTACATTCTGCCCGACGGGATGACACAGATCGAGGCGGGCGACCGGGTCATCGTCTTCGCACTTGCAGCACATGTGCGCACCGTTGAAGGCTTCTTCCGCGTCAACGTGGAGTTTATCGGCTGAGGTTAGGCTGGTGGGGCAGCTCTCGGCAGACGGTTGCATCGCGCTGGACGTGTGCCCGCGATCCTCACAGCGATGCGCCCATCGCCGCCTTCAACCACCGGTTAGGAACCTTCTGTGCGCCTCGTTTCCATCAGCGCAATGCTTGGTTGGGTTCTTGGCGCATTCTGCGTTCCGCTCGCCATCGCGCTTGGCGTTGCGGTTCTGGCCGGAGAGCCCCGCGCCATCGCAGGCTTTGCGACAACGCTCCTTGCGGCGCTCTTCACGGCCGGCGGGCTGATCACGGCGCTGCCACGGCCGGGCGAAACTGAGGACCTGGAGAAAGAGCGCATCGCCGTCCTGGCATTCGGCTGGATCATCCTGTCGGTGGCGGCGGGGCTGCCGTTCTATCTGTCAGGCGTCATGCCGACCCTGGCGGCCAGTCTTTTTGAAGGCGTTAGTGCGCTCACCACGACGGGGACAACGGCCTTTGCGCGGCTGGCCGACGTGCCTGACAGTTTGATTTTCTGGCGTGCGCTTCTGCAATGGATCGGTGGGCTTGGAACGGTTGTGTCGGTGGCCGTGCTGCTGGCGCCCGCCAGGCGCAACGAGGACCCGGGGTTCAGCGGCTTGAAGCTCGGCCATCTGTCGCGCGAAGGTGAATGGCTGCCGCGTACCACCTTCACGACGCTCGTGCCCCTCTATGTGGCGATCACAACGGTCGTCTTTGTCGGGCTCGCCGCCAGTGCAGTGCCCAGTTTCGATGCACTTTGCCTCGCGTTCTCTGCCGTCTCAACCGGGGGCATGCTGCCGCGCGACGGCGCATTTGAACTCTACGGGAGCGCCAGTGGTGCCGGGTTTCTCACGCTCGGTATGGTTTTGGGTGCCATCAGTCTCCTGTGGCTGCGGGCGCTGTTGGCGTTCGATTGGCGCGCGTTGCGGGCGTTCACTGAGCCCGTCTGGCTGATGGCCGTGTTCCTCGCTTTGGCCGGTCTGATCATCACGGCATTTGCGCGCTCTGGCGCGCCGATGGACTGGACCGTTGCCATGGGTGACGCTCTGCTCGCGCTCGCCTCTGCCGCATCGTTGGCGACCACAACCGGGTTCGAGATCTCAGAACGTGCCAGTCTTTCGGTGCCGTATGTCGTGTGCCTGATGGTGCTGCTGGTGGGGGGCGGGCGGTTCTCGACCGCGGGCGGGATCAAGTACTTCCGGATTGGTGCCATGCTGCGGCACTGTTCAAGCGAATTGAGCCATCTGATCCACCCGGCCTCGGTGGCGCCGGCTGCCGGTTCAGCGCGCGAGGCCGACGCCATGACGGTCATCTGGGCCAATTTCGCCTTCGCTCTGTTCATGTTGTTCGCATTTGCGAGCGTGGTTTCGCTGAACAACATCGATCTGCCGCTCTCGCTGCTGATGTCGATCAGTGCGATCAGCAACGCAGGCCCGGGCTTCCTTGCGAGCGCCGCCCCAGATCAGATCATCACCAATCCCTATCCGACGCTGTCGGCGCTGTCTCATCTGGCGCTGAGCGCCGGGATGATCCTCGGGCGCCTGGAAATCATTGCGCTGCTCACGCTCTTTAATTCAGCGTTCTGGCGGTTTTGACGGGCTCCAAGAAGCCATGCGTGCCCGACCGCTTGGCCGCTGGCGATGTGATCTTGCTCTAAGTCAAAGCATGCACTTTCGGCGGCGTGTCATATGCTTCATACCGCGTTGCAGCATAAACCTGTGCCCGCACTCACTCCCACCCGTTCGCACGCGGCATGAGCGACTAGGCGGTCGGCCGCACGCTCGGTGGACGCCATCCCGTTGAGAGCGGTTTTCGAGCCGCCGTCCGCGTCCACAGGGCGCCAAAAACAAGACAGGCCAACAATGTCAGCCGAACGAACCCAAAATTTGCAGGAAACGTTCCTGAACCACGTCCGCAAGCAGAAGATCTCGGTGACCATCTTTCTGGTCAACGGTGTGAAACTGCAGGGCGTGGTGGCTTGGTTCGACAACTTCTGCGTCCTGCTGCGCCGTGATGGTCACTCGCAACTGGTCTACAAGCATGCGATTTCTACGATCATGCCGGCACAGCCCGTGCAGCTCTTCGACCAGGACCCTGCCTTGATGCACGCTGAGGGCTGACCTGATCTGCCGCTTTGGCGGGCATGACATGCGGCAGGCGCGTCCCGCAGGGGCACAGCGAACTTGGCCCGAAGCCCGCCGCTTGCGCCTGCGGCGTGAGCGGACTTGCCGATCCAGCCGGACGCTGCAATCGTCGATGGGCCTGCAAAACACCTTTGCCGGCCAGCGATGCCCCACAACACGGACAGTGACCGCACTTGGACGACCGCCCATCGATCGACCCCAAAGTCATGCGCCCGCTCCGGCCGGATGAGCCTCGCGGACACGAAAAGCCGGATCCCCGCGCGCCCGACATTGTCGGTTCCGATGGCCTTGATGGCGTGCGTCTCGGTGCACCGAGCGGCGTGGTCGTTCCGCTGGTCACGGCGCGCGAAGGTGCGAGGTCGGCGGGCCCAGCTCTGTCCGATATCATGCCGGGTAACCCACCGCCGGCACAGCGCCCCCCCGACGCAAAACTGGAAGAGGCACTGGGCCTTGCGGGCGCAATCGATCTCGATGTGCGCTTCAGCGAGATGGTCAACGTCCGCAGCCCCCGGCCCTCGCATCTGTTCGGCAAAGGCCAGATGTCAGCGATTGGCGATGCGATCACGGCGCATGGCATTGAAGTCATCGTCGTCGATTATCCATTGAGCCCCATTCAGCAGCGCAACCTGGAGCGCGACTGGAAGGTGAAGGTGCTGGACCGGACCGGGCTCATTCTGGAGATCTTCGGGCGCCGGGCTCAAACCAAGGAAGGCCGGCTGCAGGTTGAACTGGCCCATCTGACGTTCCAGAAGAGCCGGCTTGTGCGCTCCTGGACACACCTGGAGCGCCAGCGCGGCGGTGTCGGCTTTCTCGGTGGCCCGGGCGAAACCCAGATGGAAGCCGACCGCCGGCTCATTCAGACCCGGATCGATGCCATCCGCCGCGATCTGCGCAAGGTGCAGAACATGCGCTCGCTCCACCGCAAAGGGCGCAAACGCGCGCCCTCACCGGTCGTGGCGCTGGTCGGGTACACGAACGCCGGCAAATCAACTCTGTTCAACCGGCTCACCGGCGCTGGCATCTTCGCCAAGGATTTGCTGTTTGCCACGCTCGACCCGACGATGCGCGAACTGCACATCACGCCGGCACGCAAGATCATCCTGTCGGACACCGTGGGGTTCATCTCGGATCTGCCCACGAGCCTGATTGCGGCCTTCCGCGCCACGCTGGAAGAGGTGCTCGAGGCAGATGTCATCCTGCACGTCCGCGACATTGCCCATGAGGACACCCAGGCCCAGCGCCAGGACGTGTTGGACGTGCTCGGCGAGTTGGGGATCAACACCGGGGACGACACGGACGACGGGCGCACCATTATTGAGGTGTGGAACAAGGTCGACCTTCTGGATCCGGCGGCACGTGCCGAGGTCGTCATCGACGCCGCTCGACAGTCACCGCCTGCGATCCCCATTTCTGCCGTCAGCGGGGATGGCCTGGAGGCATTGCGCGAGCGTGTGGATGCAGCCCTGGCCGCGGAAGACTGGACGCTGGCGCTGGCCATTGCGCCGCGCGCCGGTGATCTGCACGCCTGGCTCCATACGCACGGCGATGTGCTGGAAGAAGGCTATGATGACGCGACCGGGGATATGACGATGACGGTCCGCCTGTCGCCCAAAAACAAGGGCCGCCTGTTGGCACGCATGGCCGACGCGCCTGGAGATGTGCGCGTGGTCTGACGAGCGCGCCCACATCGAAGCGGTGTTGCAAATGAACGCACGAATGCACCGGTCGACCCCACATCGACCGGCGCACTCATCGGTTCGCTTTTGCGCTGACCGGCTTACCAGCGGCAGTTCGGCGTGCGGTAGGCAGGCTTGTAGGACTTATAGGACTTGTAGACGTACTTGGGTGCGTAGACCTTGCGCTTCACGTGGTACCGCTTGACGTGGTGGCCCTTGTAGACGCGCTTGGCATAGTGGTGCTTGTGCTTGACGTAGTCATGCTTGTGCTTTGCGTAGTAGTGCACCGGCTTTGCATAGTGCGCGCAGCCCTTGTGATCTTCGACGTGCGTGATCAGGCGCAGAGCGCGGACGGCGCGGGGTGACGCATCGGGGTGACGCGAGATGATGTAGTGGCGCTCGTCGGCCAGCTCAGCGCAGGAATAATGCTTGAACGGGTTTTCGACGTACTGCGCATCGGCGTTGGTGGTCTGTGCGGCCAGGCCGAACACAACGGCGGCGATGGCGAGGTTGGCGGCCAGCAGGGCCTTTGCTTTTGTGGCGAATGCGAAGGTCATTTGAAGCTCCATCGGGTTGGCGTTGGCCGCTTTCTGTTCGGCCTTGCCTGATGGATGGAGCGCTCAGACACATTTCTGCCGTGCCCGGTCGGAGGAAAGCGTGGACGCCGACCTGAAGAACGCGCTGGACGCCTTTGAGCGCCATGCGCCCTCAACGTCCCGCTTCACCGATGTCGGCAGTGCAGCACTTTATGCTCCGCTGCCTGATGGATGGCTCATCGGCCATGCCGACATCGTCAACTCGACCCGGGCAGTTGAGGCGGGCCGCTACAAGCATGTGACCTTCGTCGGCGCCGCCGTTATCACCGCAATCGGCAATGCGCTCGGCGGTCTGCGGTTTCCGTTCAGCTTCGGCGGGGACGGGGCCTCATTCGCGGTGCCCATGGCAGCACACACCCTCACCCGTGATGCGTTGGCGGCCATCGTCGCCTGGGCAGAGGACGCGTTCGGCTTCACATTGCGCGCGGCGCTTGTTCCCATTGAAGAGGTGCGGGCCGGCGGCGTGGATGTGCAGGTGGGGCGGTTCGCAGCGTCGCCGCACGCCTCCTTCGCGCTGTTTTCCGGTGGCGGACTGGAGTGGCTCGACCAGCGCATGAAAACGGGCCACTGTGAGCTGATCGGGTCCGCCGCCACAGGCGCGCCACCCGACCTCACCGGACTGTCATGCCGCTGGCGACCGTTCCCCAGCCGGCATGGGGTGATCGTATCGCTCATCGTTGCCCCTGGCGCCCACGGCGTCACGCCCGCCTATCGCAGCGTCGTCGCGCGCACGGTGGCGCTTGTGAACAACCACAGCCCGGTGAGCGAAGACCGCGCGCGATTGTCGGTCAGTGCGCAAGCCATTGCATTGGAGGCCCGTGGCGCAACACGCGGCCCATTCATCCTGCGTTTTGCCCGGTTGCTGCCGTTCTATCTGCTTGCGCGGTTTGTCATGATGACGGGCATGTCCGTTGGCGCGTTCAGTCCGCAGCGCTACCGCAGGCAATCGGTCCTTAATTCGGATTTCCGCAAGTACAGCGACAGCCTGATGGTGACCGCGGATTGCGATGCGGCAACCTTAGAACGCCTGCGCGCTACACTGGACGCGGCGCGTGCCGACGGTGTGGTGCGCTATGGGCTGCACACGCAGGATGCGGCCCTGATGACCTGCATCGTGCCGTCCGAGATCCAGGACGATCACCTGCACTTCATTGATGGTGCGAGCGGCGGGTACGCGATGGCCGCAGCTGTGCTGAAACGCGGGATGTGATGCGCGGGAGCGACGTGCGTCAGGCCGGAGCATTTGCGACTGGGCCACAACGCCCAGCCATACCGCCCAGCCTTGAGGGACAAGGCGAAAACACTCGCATTCAATCTTCAGATGGGCAGTTGTCGGACGCGCGCTTGGCCCGCACCCAGAGCGCCTGCAGACCCTCAAGGCCGTAGGCGGCCGGCTCTATGGGCTTGTCGCTGTCAGCGGCCATTTTCTCCATTTTGCCCCAACGCCCCTCGAATTTCCGGTTGGCCTGGCGCAGGCACTCTTCCGCATCGACGCCGATCTTGCGGGCCACCTGGGCGAGCGTGAACAAAACATCCCCGAGTTCCTCGGCCATTGCGGCGCGCGATGACGTGGCGCCCGTTCGATGGTCCGCGACGGCCTCTTTGAGTTCGGCCACCTCTTCGTCCAGCTTCGCCAGGGCACCGGCCTCATCGGGCCAATCAAAATGCACCCGCGCGACCCGCCGACCGATCTTCTGTGCGCGCGCAAGAGCCGGCATGTTTCGCGGGACGTCGTCCAGAAGACCGCCCACCGGCGCTTGCGTCCCGCCTTCGGGTGCGCCGGATTTTTCCTCCGCCTTGACCCCATCCCAGATGCTGTTCACATCGCTCGCGGCCCGCGCGACCGCATCCCCGAAGACGTGGGGATGCCGGCGAATGAGCTTGCGGGCCAATGTGTCCGTCACGGCCGGGAAATCAAACGCACCCGCCTCACGGCCAAGCTGCGCGTGATAGATCACCTGGAGCAGCAGGTCGCCCAGTTCGTCGGCGAGGTCCGCCACGTTGCCCCGGTCGATGGCGTCGGCGACTTCGTAGGCTTCCTCAATGGTGTGGGGCGCGATGGATGAAAAGTCCTGCTCCAGATCCCACGGGCACCCAGTGCCTGGTGTGCGCAGCGCCGCCATGATGGTGAGGAGATCAGCGACGTCATATGCCCGCTTGTCCTGGGGAACCGCATCCGGTGGCACATGCCATTCGCCGGGCATGATACCTGTGCCGGCGCGCTGATCCTTTGGCATCGTCGGCTCCTGCCGCTTGGCGTTGGTGTTGGCGGTGCGGTTGCCTGGCATGGCGCGCCTCGCTGTGGTCGCGAAGGAAACGCCGGTTGTTTGACGCGGCGAAGGCCGTGGCGTCCGGCCAGGTCCGCTGGCCTGCGATCTCAGCTTCAAGTCTTGACGATCAAGAAAACGACACAACGAATCATCGCGACTCCATTCGCATAAGATATATTATGGAAACTCAGGGCTTCGCCGGGCCGGGCCGACCTTGCGTTGGAGCGCTTTGCGGGACGGCTGGCGACACGGCGCCGCGGCCCCCAACCTCCCGGAGCAACAGCCCCGCCAACGGCCCATCGCATCACCCGCGATCAACGTCTCAGTCCCGGCTGGCTTCGTAGTGCTGGGCAACCAACGCGTTGAGCAGCCGCACGCCGTAGCCTGAACCCCAGCTCTCATTAATGTCCGTGCTCGGCGAAGCCATGGCCGTGCCCGCGAGATCAATGTGCGCCCAGGGCACATCGCGCACGTATCGCTTGAGGAACTGGGCCGCCGTGATCGAGCCGCCGGACGGGCCGCCGACGTTTTTCATGTCGGCAAACTTGGAGCGCAGCGCCTTGTCATAGGCGTCCCCCATGGGCAGCCGCCAGCATTTATCTCCCGTCGCTTCGCCGGCCTGCATCAGGCGTTGGGCAAGGCGATCATCGTTGGAAAAGAGCCCGGCGTACTCCTTGCCAAGCGCCACGATGATGGCGCCTGTGAGTGTTGCAAGATCAATCATGAAGCGGGGCTTGAAGGTCTCTTCGGCGTGCCAGAGCAGATCGCTCAGCACCAGGCGCCCCTCCGCATCGGTGTTGATCACCTCCACCGTCTGGCCCGAAAGTGAGGTGACAATATCGCCCGGCCGGGTGGCGGTTCCACTTGGCATGTTCTCAACGAGGCCAACGATCCCGACCGCATTGACGGCCGCGTTGCGCGCCGCCAGGGCGTGCATGACGCCGACCACAGCCGCTGCGCCGCCCATGTCTCCTTTCATATCCTCCATGCCCTTGGGAGGCTTGAGGGAGATCCCGCCGGTGTCGAAGACGACGCCCTTGCCAACGAAACACACCGGACGGGACCGTTTGGAGTTGGCACCATACCAGTGCATGATCGCCACGCGCGGCTCTCTTTCACTCCCTCGCGATACACAAAGCAACGAGCCCATGCCGATGTCGGCCAGCTCTTGCGGGCCGAGGATCGTCACCTCAAGGCCCAGGTCGGTCATGGCTTCGATGCGCTCGGCGAACTCAACGGGCCCGAGAATATTGGCCGGCTCGTTGACAAGGTCACGCGCAACACACACGCCATCAGCGAGCGCTTTTTCAACCGCGAAGTGTGCCTCGGCTTCGGACGGCGCACCGCACGCGATGCGGATGTCGACAACGCTCGCCTTGCGAGCGTCTGCATCCGTCGCCGCCGCCTTGCCGCCGGATTTGTTGTGTCCGTTATCGTTGGCCGCCGTGGCTTCGCCGGTGTCGCTCGCGGCAGCGTCGCCGTTGGCGTCATCGCGCCTCGTTTTGTGCACATCGAACCGGTACGCTCGTAGGTGCATGCCTGCGGCCAGCCGCGCGGCACACAGCGGATCGATGGCCCCCGTTTGCGTCTCCAGGATCAAGCTCGCGGCCTTGAGTTTGCGTTTTTTGAGCTCTGCCCAAATGCGACCGCCGAGAGCCAGCCAATCGGGTTCGCTGTAATCGGTCGCCGTGCCAAGCCCCACCACGAGCACGCGCTCAAGGCCCGACCGGCCAGCCGGCGCAACGATCTCAAGCGTCTGCTTTGCCTTGCCGGAAAAGTCGGCCACAGCGGCTGCACGGCCCAGTTGGCTGTCGCAGCTCTTGTTCAAAGTGCCCGCGACCTTGCCCCACAATTCCTTATGCTCATCACCATTCTCCGATAGCAGGACGGCCGTGCCGTCGCGCGGCGCGCTGAGCTTTTCAAAGGTGATGTCGAGGTCGGTCTGCATTGTGGAGCTCCAGGGGACGGATCAATGCCGGGGCGGCCAAGCCGGTCTACCAAGGCGGATCGATCGATGCGGGTCTATCAAAGCGGGGCTGGCCCGGACGGATTGCGCGCACCTGACCGATGATGCCGGCGAAGGCCATGGGTCAATCGGCAGCGCCAGCGCACCTTCAAGGCGGGGAGTTGGCGCGGCTGAAACAAGGCGCGCGGACGTGGGGACGTTGAACTCAATCCGTTGACCACTCCCGCCAGCACGTCAATGGACGAGCCTGCGGGCGTGCGTCTTCATGGTGTGGTTTTGTGGAGCATGGTCAACCGCGTCGCCTCGTGTTCCGGTTCTGACGTTCGGGTGAGCCGTTGGCAGCGGACGGGGGCCAAAACCTCAGACCGCTCGACGAGTGCCCCAGCCGATGAGCGACGTGGCCTTCCAGGCACAGGGCAGCCGGCTTTGAGGGGCTACAGGTGACGCCTGCGTGAATGCGGACCGCTCGTCACAGCTTTGCCCGTTTCTGCCAGGCTGGGTCGCGCTGGCCGGCGGGGTGATCGGACTGGAGGACAACTCGTGGATCTGTATTCGCGCTACTTGCTGCGGCAGGCGACGAACGTGTTGTTGATGATCCTGCTCTCGCTGACAGGCGTCGTGTGGATTGCAACCGCCCTCAAGCAGCTGACGCTGGTGACATCCAAGGGCCAGGACACGCTGACGTTCCTGACCATCACGATGCTGGCCCTGCCGAACCTGCTGGCGATCATCATGCCCGTGGCGCTGCTGATCACCATCATTCACACGCTCAATAAGGCCAACGGTGACAGTGAATTGATCGTCATGACGGCCTCTGGCGCGCCCGTCTGGCGGTTTGCGCGACCGTTCGTGGCAATGGCCCTGGTGATCACCCTGATCCTCGGCATCGGCAACTTCTTCGTGCTGCCCTGGAGTGCGCGCAATCTGGAGGCCTACATCACGAAGGTGCGCACGGACCTGATCTCTCAGGTCCTGCGGCCAGGCGAATTCTCCGCGCCGGACGACAAGATCGTCTTCCATATCCGAGAGCGTGACAGCGACGGGCAGTTGCTGGGCCTGATGGTCCAGGACGATCGCGAAAAGAAGGTGAAGACCACGATCATCGCCGAGCGCGCAGTCATCCGCAAACTGGGCGACGACAGCGCGTTCCTCGTCATGTTCGATGGGCACATCATCCGGGCTGAGCGCGAAGAAGAAACGCCGCGCATCATCTTCTTTGAGCAGTATGCGATCGATCTCAACCAAATGTCAGCCGACCCCTCGCAGGGCTTCTCGCTCAAACCGCGGGCGCGTTATCTGCATGAACTGCTCAACCCGGACCCTGACGACTGGCGCTACAAGAACCAGCCGGGCAAATTCAGATCCGAGTTGCACGAGCGCTTTGCGTCCCTGCTCTATCCGCTCGCGTTCGTGTTCATCTGTCTGGCGCATCTGGGCGTGGCGCAGACCAACCGCCAAAGCAAGGTGCAGGCGGTCGTGAACGCCTTTGCCGCATGCGCCGGCCTTCGCCTGCTCGGCCTTGCGAGCACCAACCTCGTGACCCAAAGCGCCAACTTCGTCCCCCTCACCTATGCGGTTCCCATCCTGGGGCTGATCGCGGCGCTGATCCATGCCCACCTGCGCATGCGCCCGCGTAAACCCTCCAAGATCGGGCGTTTCGCGGCTGCCGTGACCGGGCGCATCTCCGCCATCGTCATGGCTCCGGCCAACGCGCTGGGCCGATGGCGGCAGGGAGCGCGGGCAGCGAGCGACGCGACGGGCGGCGTGCAGACGACGGGTGGCGCAGCATGAGGGCGCTGATCCTGGGGCGCTACATCGCGCTGCGTTTCGCAACCAACATCGTTGGCGCGTTCGCCCTGCTGGCGCTGCTCATCTACATGGTCGACTTTATCGAGGTGCTGCGCAACTCGGGCAAGTTCGGCGGCGCCCCCATCTCCACACTGGCGCTGATCGCCTTGCTTCGGCTGCCGGCCTACGCAGAGCTCACATTGCCGTTCGCGGTGCTGGTCGGAACGATTGCCTCGTTCCTGGGTCTGTCGCGCTCATCGGAGCTGATCGTCATCCGGGCAGCCGGCATGTCCGTCTGGCAATTCGTCATCCCGGGGCTTTTGGTCGCCTTCTGCGTCGGTGCGTTGACCGTCGCGATCTACAATCCGCTGGCGGCCGGCGCGCGCGATCAGGCCGATGCCTTGCAGGCCGAAGCCTTCGGGCGAACCCGCTCATTGTTGAAGACCAAGGCGGGCTCGTGGCTGCGCCAAGACAGCTCCGACGGTCAGTCCATCATGCGCGCCAAGGCGACAGCACGTGGCGGGCTGACATTGGCCGGTGTGACCATTCTGCAATACGATCGAGAGCACCGGTTCGTCGAGCGAATCGAGGCCGACAAGGCCGATCTTTCCGACGGTTACTGGCATCTTGAGAAGGCTCTGGTGAGTCGCGTGGGCGCTGATGCGCAGCTCTACGACAGCTATCTGGTGGCCACGTACCTCACGGAACAGCAGGTCACAAACGCCCTTGGCGCGGTCATCGCGATCTCCGTGTGGGACCTGCCGCAGCGCATTGAGTTGGCCGAAAAGGCTGGACTGTCATCGACGCGCTACAGGGTGCAGTACGAGCAGTTGATCGCCCGTCCGGCTTTGCTTATGGCCATGGTGCTGTTGGGGGCGACTGTGTCTTTGCGAGCATTTCGGTTCGGAAAGATCCAGACCTTGATCGTCGTTGGTTTGACGGCAGGGTTCGGGTTTTTCATCTTCGCCGAGATGTCGCGTCAGGTGGGGCTGTCCGGCCTTGTGTCGGCGTTCGCTGCGACCTGGGTGCCTGTCCTGCTAGCGAGTTGCCTGTCGGTTACTGCGTTGCTTTATCAGGAGGACGGTTAGTGGGAGGCGCGAAATTCGTGCATCCACGGGGGACGATCGGGAGCGCGCCCGCTGGCGCGATCGCACCGTCGTACCTGCGTTCGGCGGCAGCGCGTGCCCGCGGCGCCGTGACCTGCAGCGTGCTTGCTGTGGTGGTTGCGGCTGCGGCTCTGTCGGGCGTGGCGGCAACCGGTGCGCGTGCGCAGGGCCTGTCCGACCAACTGCTCGGCGGGAGCGAACAGCTCTCCGACGACAAGCCGATGCTCCTCCAATCGGACGAGTTGATCTACGACAACGCGAACGACCGCGTGATCGCGTCCGGCAATGTCGAGATCTATTTCAACAACTACACCTTGTTGGCCGAGCGCGTGATCTATGATCAGGGCGGCCAAACGCTTGAGGCGGTCGGCAACGTGCGGATCAAGGAGCCGTCAGGCGCCCTGGTGAACGCCGACCGGATCCGACTGACGGATGATTTCCGTGCGGGTTTCATCGATACGCTGCGCATTGTGACCGCGGAAGATGCACGCATCGCTGCGGCTGTCGCAAACCGCGAGGCCGACGGAACCACCGTTTTCGAGCGTGGCGTGTTCACGCCGTGCAAGCCTTGCCAGGATGATCCGGAGCGCGCGCCCCTGTGGCAGTTCAAGGCCGCAAAGATCATTCACGACGAGGCTGAGGGCAACATCTATTACGAGGATGCCTTCCTCGAAATTTTCGGCGTGCCGGTCGCCTACGTACCCTACTTCTTTCATGCGGACCCGTCCGTAAAACGACGTTCGGGCTTCCTGATCCCCGGCTACCAGTCGTCCGATGATCTCGGCTTCGGCGTGTCGGTGCCGTATTTCCTGAACATCGCGCCCAATATGGACGCCACCATTACGCCCACCTACTTTTCCGAACAGGGTGTGCTTGTGGAGGGCGAGTTTCGCCATCGTACGGAGAATGGCGCCTACTCCGTCAATCTGGCCGGCATCTACCAGGATGATGGTCGGGAGACGTCGTCGGGCGAGTTCGAGTTGCGCAACGAGAACGAGTTCCGCGGCTCGATCATCACGCGCGGCAATTTCCGGATCAACGAGTTCTGGCAGACCGGTTGGGACATCACCGCTGAGACGGACGACACGTTCCGGCGCTTCTTCAAGCTCGACAGCAAGATCGTGACAGATCGGGTGTCCAAGGCATTCCTGGAAGGCCAGGGGAACCGCAGTTACTTCTCCGCCACTGCCATGCAATTCGGTGGTCTGCTGGCGGAAGACGACGAGAACGCAGAATCGCGCCTGCTGCCGCAGATCGACTACAACTACGTCTTCGACCGGAACATCCTGGGCGGTGAGCTCAGCTTTGACGTGACGGCCTCAAGCCTCACCCGCGAGGACGGACGCGACACCACGAAGGCCATCGCTGACGTCAAATGGCGCTCGCAGCTGATTGACCGCTTCGGCCAGGTTTTCACACCATTCGCAAGCGTGCGCGGCGACGTGTACGGGGTTGAAGACTTCGACGACCCGGACGATGACCCCGCCGCCCTGCTCGATATCGACGACGCGAATGGCGAAGACGCGGACGCAAGCATCACGCGGTTCACTGGCCAGATCGGCCTCGATTACTCCTACCCGTTCGTCAAACACACGGCGACCGCGTCCCATGTGTTCGAACCCGTCGGGCAGGTGATCGTCCGCTCAAACGACATCGACCAGAGCGATGTCCCCAACGAGGACGCACGCAGCCTCGTCTTTGACGACACGCTGCTCTTTGATACGGACAAGTTCTCCGGCTACGACCGCGTCGAGACCGGCACGCGCGCGAACGTTGGATTGCGCTACACCATCCAGGCCGCGAACGGCGGTTTCCTGCGGGCTGTTTTCGGCCAGTCTTTCCACCTGGGAGGGGAGAACCCGTTCGAGGTGGGCACGGGCCTGGAAGAAGACCGGTCGGACTATGTGGCGGGCCTCTACATCCAGCCGTCGCCGGTGTTCACGTTCTTCAGTCAGGCGCGCTTCGACCAGGACACGTTTGAAGCCGAGCGCGTCGACACGAGCATCGCTGCAAACTTCGACGGCATTGCTGGCGGTGCGCTGACCTACGCGTTCACGCAAGACAACAACATCGATGATGTGATCGACGACCAGCAGGAGATTGCAGCGAACGCGTTCGCCAAGATCACCGAATACTGGTCCGTGTTCGGCGCCATCCGCTACGATATCGAAAAAGACTTTACGGTGCAGCAGTCCCTCGGGCTGCGCTACTCGGACGAATGCTTCGTGCTGGCTGTCTCGTACGAGGAAAGCAACATCGACGACCGGGAGGTTGATCCGGATCGCGCCGTCAAGATCCAGTTTGAGCTGAAGCACGTCGGTGGCACGACGTTTGAGAGCGATGCGATCAACAAGCTCATCGCCGTTGAAACACCGGAAGAGGCCACGTCGGGCTGAGTTCGGGCATCGACTTGGTTGATGCCCCCCGGTCTGGGAGGGCGGTGACCGGCAAGTGGCGGCAATAGCCGGGGCAACGACACCGCTACCGTCGATGATGGCACTGAGCCACCGGGCGGTGGGCCCGACACGTTCAGCGTGTCAAACTTGCTCCGGTCGGTCTCATCGCAACAGACCCCACACGTCCGACTGGCCGCGCGGTGTAAGTGTTCAGCACACCGCCTTGAGATCATATCCAAACCACAATATCGCTGTTGGGATCAGAGGTGATCGCAGACCTTGCGCGGCGCTGGGCTGCCTGACCGGGCGACCGGGGGGGCACCACCCCGCCGACGCTTGTCAGCATGGGAGGCGGCATGAGCTGCGCCACAATACGCTCCGGCGACAACAGCATGCTTGCCGGCACTCGAGCGATGCGCATGGGCGTCATTTCCGCGGCAGCCGTGACGGCGACGCTCGCCCTCGTGGCGGCCGGGCCAGCACGGGCCGACATGGCGATTTACATGCTTGTGAACGACACGCCGATTTCCGAGTTCGACGTCGATCGGCGCACGAAGGAACTGCTCAAGTCCTCGCCGGTACTGCGCCGCAAGCTGAAGTCAACGTTCGCTGACAAGAAGGCGCTGAACAAGCGCTTCACGCAGTATGCGCAGAAAACCGATCCGAAGGCCGTGAACGCGCTGGCGCAGTTGCGCAAGATCCGGCCGCGCTCGCAGGCCGAAGCAGATCAGCTCAAAGCAGCGGCCGCGAAGGTGATGAAACGCATTCAACAGCTGCAGAAAAAGTTCGGCCAATCGCTGGAAGCATCGGTCCGCGCCTCCGTCGCGCCCAGCCTGCGCTCACGCGCCGTCAAAGACCTTGTGAACGAGACCTTGCAGGCCCAGGCCGTGAAAAAGGCCAGCGTGACCGTGTCCCAATCCCGCGTGGACGGCTTTTTTGCGTCGATCGCCAAGCGCAACAAGAAATCGCCGGAGGAATTCAGTGCGCTCCTGCGCAAGGAAGGCACAAGCCCCAAGGCGTACAAGGACCGTCTGCGCACGCGCCTTGCCTGGAACCGGGTGGTGTCGCAGCGCTATGGTCGGCAGGTCTCCGTGGCCTCGTTTGAAATTGACGAACAGCTTCAGCAGTCCGCCAGTGAGAGCGGAGGCGCAGAAAAAACGTTGCAGCTGGATTTGACGCGGCTGACGCTGGGCCTCAAAGGTCGGATCGACCAGGCGGTGATGGCAAACCGTTACGCCGAAGCTGAAGCCATTCGCGCACGGTTCAATGGCTGCGAGAGTATCGCCACCGCGCGCGCGCAGGTGGCAGGCGTGTCGGTCGACCGTCTGGGCCGGCGCAAACTATCAGATGTCAGCGCCCCGGTTCGCCCACTTCTGAAGGCTGCCCGCGCCGGCCAGATGATCCCCCCCATGTTCACAGAACGCGGCGTTGAGTTGTATGCCGTCTGCGAGCGGCGCCGCGTGGCGAGCACGATGGCAGCCCGCAAGCAGGCCGAGGATCAGGTCCGGGCCAAGCAGATGTCGAACTACTCTGAGCGTTTCCTGCGCGATCTGTGCAATGACGCCGTGATCGAGTATCGCAGTGGTGATCCGGTGCCGGGTGGTAAGCCCTGCGGCTGACGCGCCGCGGTCCAGCAACGACGTCAAGTGCCGAGGCAAAGTGCCGACGTTGAGTGCGGAAGCGACGGGCCAACTCCAGCCAAAGGGCTCGGGCGAGCGCCAATTCAGGCATCTGTCCGGGGTGGACAACCTCAAACGCTTTCGACGAACTCCGGTTCGTACCAAACACTCGAGCTTGTTCCCCTGGCGCGTTTGCCTGTACCGCTCCGCAAATCAGCTTCGCTGGAAAACGCTCTAGACGGCGCCCCAACAGCCTTCGTGCCTCTTCGCCTTGCGGAGACGTCACCTCTCTCACTGGCCAGCTTGCAAAGGCTTGGATGTGCCCGCCGAGGATGATCCGCTCCATAGCCTGCCCCCGCTGCGCGACGTGATCCGTAGCCACGGGCTGACCGCGCGCAAGAGCCTTGGGCAGAACTTCCTTCTGGACCTCAACCTCACGGGAGCTATCGCGCGCGCAGCGGCCAGGGCGCACGGATCTCTTGACGAACTCACGGTCATAGAGATCGGGCCAGGGCCTGGCGGTTTGACGCGGGCGCTTCTGGCCGAAGGCGCGCAACGCGTGATCGCCATCGAACGGGATGCACGTTGCCGTCCTGCGCTTGACGAAATCACGGCGGCGGCGGGCGGTCGCCTCACCATCGTCGAAGCGGATGCACTGGCCGTGGACTTCGCTGATCTGGCGCCAAACGGTGCGATCCTGGTCGCCAACCTGCCGTACAACATCGCCACGCCACTGCTGACCGGCTGGATCTCGACGCAGCCCTGGCCGCCTTGGTACGCGGGGCTGACGCTCATGTTTCAACGTGAGGTGGCTGAACGCATCACGGCGGCGCCCGGCACGAAGAGCTACGGCCGTTTGTCCGTGCTGTGCCAATGGCGCTGCACCTGCACCATCGTCATGGGTCTGCCGGCCCGCGCCTTCACGCCGCCACCGAAAGTGGAATCAGCCGTGGTCTCCTTCACCCCGCGTCCACAGCCATCACCACCGTGCGCGGTCGGCGATCTTGAGGCTGTGACGTTGGCCGCGTTCGGTCAGCGCCGGAAAATGCTGCGCGCCAGCCTCAAGGGTCTTTTTCCCGCACCCGAGGTTACGCTGGAGAAGCTGGGCATCGCCCCGACCCAACGCGCAGAAACGCTCAGCGTTGCACAGTTTGCCGAGTTGGCGGCGGCCCTGCGTGCCCAGCGGGAGCGTGAAGAAAGCCTCTAGCGATGCTCCACCAGACAGGATCACGGGGCCGCGCGGCGCGCCGGCGCACTCAGATGCCAACGAGAGTGCTGAGCAGCGCAAGCGCCACCAGAACGATGCCGATTAGGCCCGCCGTCCACGCCAGCGAGCGCGCCGGCCCTGGCCCGAACCAGTACAACGGCGCGTAGGCCAGGCGTGCCACAACAAAAAGAACGGCGCCGAATGCCGTCATTGAATTCGTGGCCCCCGCTGCAACGGCAACGAGCGCGAGCGGCACAAACATGACCATTGCCTCGATCATGTTTTGATTGGCACGCTTGGCCCGCTGAACGCGCTGCGATTGATCATCGAGAGCGTCGCGATTGCCCAGCAGCCTCTTTGGGCCGTGTTCCAGATTTGAGAATGCGCCCTGGACGAGCACCATCACAACAAAGATCAATGCCGCCAGCACAACGCAGGCCAATTCAATCGCCATCCTTGAGGACCTCCCGCCACCAAAAGAGCAGCCGGGCGCAATGCCCACTGCCATTGGTGCATAAGGCTTTCAGATGCCGTTTGGATCAGCACAAGGGCGTTTGCCCTGACGTCATCCCATTGGCAGCGTGCTGTTCCAGCACCGCACCTCCAGGCCAACGCCCTCCGCTCGATTGGCTTGCGTTCAACGCGTTCGGGGACCGCCGGATGTTTGGGATTGATCGGATCGCCTCGTGCCCATCCGGATGCCCCCGATGGCGCGGTTGGATCGTCAACGCACAATCACATCGCCCGACCGCGCAAAATGAAGCTCGGCGCGCGCCTTGGTCTCCAGCAGATCATCGTTGATCTGGTCATCGCCCAATTGCGAAACCTGACGCTCAAGCATCTGCTCGCGGGCTTCGAGGCGGGTCAGCTCGTCGCGCAGATGCGTTGCGCGGGTCTGGAGTGTTTCGCGTGCCTCAAGGCCGAATTGCCCGCCGAAAGACTGCTGGAAAAAGTAAACAGAACCGGCTGCTGCTACGGCAATCAAGAGAATGGAACCGAACCGGGAAGACCGCTGGCGGGACATCTGACGCATGACACAAACTCGCGTTTACGTTGAACTCGAAACTGCTCAACTTTTAGGTTTTTCAACCTTAAACGCGGGTAAAGCCTGATGGTTACCTAGCACATAACGCCCGGCGCGGAATGATTAGCCTTTTATTGAATTTGGTTTCATCCTGACTTCGATCTTCAGGAAAAGCGGCCGTAGCCTAAGTATCATGCGAGACAATGCACGTTTTGCGCGAAAAGTCACTCAATTCGCGTGTTTCATCAACTGATAACCATAAAAACGATTGTAAGTCTGGTTCCGCTCGTAGAGCCGAAACCAAGCAATTACGCGCAGCTTCTAAAGGTTTCGGTCAAAGTTCCACGCC